>CALBJS010000001.1 GCA_937892995.1 uncultured Peptococcaceae bacterium
GACCGCAATCCCAACCTGATGGCACCTGTCGATCAGATACATTAGATCATGGGGAGTGCCATATCTACTGGTTGCTGCATAATAACCTGTGATCTGATAACCCCAAGAACCATCATAAGGATGCTCCATGAGGGGGAGTATCTCCAGATGAGTGAAGCCCATCTTCTGAACATAGTCCACCAGCTCCTCGGCTAACTCCCGATAATTATAAAAAGAATTATCTTGTTTCCGTCTCCAAGAACCTAGATGAACCTCATAAATCAAGGTGGGGCTTTCCAGCAAAGAAGTATGCTCTCTTTGCTCCAGCCAATCTCCATCCTGCCATTGGTAATCTTCTAATGAAAAGACAATCGAAGCTGTATTTGGTCTTACTTCCGAATAAAAAGCAAAGGGATCAGCTTTAAGCAATATTTCCCCGTTCTGGGTCTCCAGCTCATACTTATAGAGTTCTCCATCCTTGAGATCAGGGATAAAAAGTGTCCAAACCCCCGACTGTCCCTGCCTATCCATCCCATGATTATTTCCCTGCCAGTGATTGAAATTACCAACCACCCTAACCTTTTTAGCATCAGGGGCCCACACGGCGAAGTGAACACCGTTTTTATTGTTCAGCTTAACCTTGTGAGCCCCAAATCTTAAATAGCTATGAAATAATCTTCCTCGATTAAAGAGATATAACTCTTCCGGTTGAATAAACCTTTCTTCAGACAAATTTACACCCCATTTAAATTCCCTTTGGGAAAATTATGCAGGAGGCTTTTGTTTTATTCTAACATAATAATTATTATTCCTAAAGGCTAGTCCCTAATATTTTCTAATATTTTACCTACCGGTAGGCTAAAATAATTCCTAATAAATTAATGACTATATCTAAGGGTTTAGGAAAAATCACTATCAATTATTTTCTCGGTCTCTAAGATAATTCTGTCCCGGCCAGTATTCTTAGCCATATAAAGCATATCGTCCACTCTCTTAAAGATCTCTTCGAGACTAGTATCACTATCCCTTCTTATCCCAATCCCAATGCTTACGGTTACTTGAACTCACTGTCCTGTTCGACCACGGTCACTTCCTTGATTTTCTGTTGGATTCGAAGGGCTGCATTCTGTGCAACTTTTCTATGTTTAATCTCACACGTTTAAGATAACATACGCAAACTAGAGAAAACAAGGATAATGCCTTTATTTCCCTTTTCTCGTTTCTTTTTAAAAACGATGATTTCTTTGACTTGGTAACATATGTTACTGCAGGATATGAGATAGGCATGTAGAATAATAATCACTAACTCGAATCGAAAATAGGGCGAAAAAATAAAGGAGGAAGAGATTATGTCAATGTTTTGCTATCAATGCCAAGAAACTGCAGGAAATAAAGGCTGTACTAGAGTAGGTGTCTGTGGAAAACCTGCCGATGTAGCTAATCTTCTTGATCTATTAGTCTTTGTCTCCAAGGGAGTTTCTTTCTACGCAGTTAAAGCCAGAGAAAACGGCATCAACAACGTCTTCGCTGAGATCTATCCCGTCGAAGCCCTCTTTATTTCTCTAACAAATGTTAATTTTGATCGAAAAGCAATCATCGCTAAGATCAAAGAAGGTCTCCGCTTGAAAGACTCTCTCCAAATTCAGCTAAAATTCGCTAAGGTAGAGATTCCCAACCTCCCTGAAGCTGCCACTTGGACAGCAACAACAGAAGAGGAGTTTGAAGCAAAAGCTGCAACTATAGGCGTACTTGCTACCGAGAACGAAGATATTCGTTCCCTGAGAGAACTTATAGTCTATGGACTTAAAGGAATCTCCGCTTACTATCACCACGCTTTTGTGCTCGATTATAAGAATCCTGAGATCTCTTATTTTGTCCAAAAAGCACTGGCCGCAACGCTGGATGATTCTCTAAGTGCCGATGACTTGGTTGGACTCGTTATGGAAACTGGGAAAGTCGGCGTTTCCGCTCTAGCCCTCTTAGATAAGGCCAACACCGAAACATACGGCACACCTGAAATTACCTCCGTCAATATCGGGGTCCGAAATAACCCCGGAATCCTGATCAGTGGACATGACCTTAAAGACCTCGCTGAACTCTTAAAGCAAACCGAAGGTACAGGTGTTGACGTCTATACTCATGGAGAAATGTTACCAACCCATTACTATCCTGCCTTTAAAAAATATGATCAGTTCGTAGGTAACTATGGTAACGCTTGGTGGAAACAAGCAGAAGAATTTGAGAAATTCAATGGCCCAATCCTCATGACCACCAACTGCCTTGTTCCTCCCAAAGATAGCTATAAAGACAGACTTTTTACGACCAGTATCGTTGGTTTTCCCGGCATCAAACACATTGGGGATAGGGATGGCAATGAAGCCAAGGATTTCTCCGGAATTATCGAAATGGCTAAAAATTGCCCGCCTCCTACAGAGTTAGAAACCGGTGCCATCGTAGGCGGTTTTGCTCACAACCAAGTTCTAGCTCTTGCCGACAAGGTCGTTGACGCCGTAAAATCCGGAGCTATTAAGAAATTTATCGTCATGGCTGGCTGCGATGGCCGAATGAAAAGCAGAAATTACTATACCGAATTCGCATCTAAGCTTCCGGAAGATACCATTATCTTAACCGCCGGTTGTGCAAAATACCGCTATAATAAACTGGATCTCGGTGAGATCGGAGGCATACCCAGGGTTCTTGATGCCGGACAATGTAATGACTCTTATAGCTTGGCAGTCATAGCAATGAAACTCCAAGAAGTATTTGGTCTAGAAGATATTAACGACCTCCCAATCGTTTACAATATCGCTTGGTATGAACAAAAGGCCGTACTGGTTCTCCTAGCTTTACTCCACCTGGGAGTTAAGAATATTCATCTCGGACCGGCCCTTCCCGGTTTCCTCTCCCCCAATGTCGCTAAAATCCTGGTAGAAACCTTTGGTATCGGTGGAATCTCCACAGTAGATGATGATCTTGCTTCTATGATCGGCTAAGATAGATGCTCTTACAGAAGAAGTCCGCACCATTTTTAGGTACGGACTTCTTCTGTAATTCCAAACATAAATATTGCCGAGCGTTAGCATCTTCTAAATATATCTTTTCTTAAAAGATCAAATTCATCAAAGCCTACCCTGAGAGTCATCATTAAAGCAATAAAGATACTTAGAATTCTGGTAACAAAAATAGCAATCATAATAGCCATCTGATATTTAACTGCTACCGCTGGGGAAGTCCCGCCTAAAATTTGACCGGTCATCATGCCGGGGAGAGAAACAAGCCCCATTGTGGCCATAGAAGCTATAGTAGGATTTATGGAGGCCCGAATACTTTCCCTGAGATCAGCAAGAAGTGCTTCGCGTTTATCGGCACCGAGGGCCAGGTTAGCGAGGTATTTTTTCTCTGTTTTCCTTACATTATTAAGGAAATTATTAAGTCCAACGATATTACCATTTAAGAGGTTACCTAAAAGCATCCCGCCGATAGCAATGAGATATTTGGCATCGAAGATATTGCCCAGCCTGATTATAAAGAAATTAAAATAAAAAAGAACTAAAATTACAGGAAACCCCACCGAAAGTAAAACCGGACAGCCAAAAATCTTAAGCTGCAGGCTGCAGGAATTAACCACCGATACTGTTGAAACCACCAGCATTACAGCAAGCCATAATAAGTTCAGCCACACTAGGTTGAGTTCAAATATGTATTTAAGAAAAAAGCCTATAAGGAAGAGCTGAAGGAACATCCTGGAAGCGGCAATTACGGTTTTGCGGCCAATGTCTAACCGAAGATAATAATTAAACGCTAAGGGTATTAACAGCAAAAGCAACGTCAGAACAAGTGAAAAGAGACTTATATCTTTGCTCATTATTCTTCCCCCGTTTCCGCCCAGTTCAGTATTTTCATTCCGCTTTCATCTTCCCAGGTTTTATCATGGGAGATGACCAGTACGGTTTCCGGTATGTTCAGAAAATAATCTTTAACCTTATGTTTGAGTTCTTCGTCCAAAGCCGAGGTCGGTTCATCCAGAAGATAGATATCTCTCTCCAAAAGCAGCAGAATAATTAGCAAGAGACGCTGTCTCTCCCCACCGGAAAGGGATTCTATGTCTTTAGGCAGGATGTCCTGTCCCAAACTAAAGTAATCCAGCAAGAAGAACAGCTTCTCTTCATTCATTTTTATTTCCCTATTCCATTTATAATTAAAAATAATCTTGATAACTTCAGAGGCTTTACCTGGGGGGATCTCAGCCTCCTGGCTTAGGTACCCTATTCTCCTACGAATTTCTCTGACAGTATTGATTTCCAGTTTTCTTTGATCAAAAAAAATCTCTCCTTCTTCAGGCCTGGAAAAACCCAACAGCAAACGGAAAAAGGTCGTCTTCCCTGTTCCGGAAGGCCCGTTGAGAAGTATCTTATCCCCCTTCCGGATTATGTAGTTGAAATTATTAAAAATAAGCTTATCCTTAAAACCCAGTCTAATATTTTTTAGTTCAATCATTTTCTCGCTTCCTTAAACTATGATACTGCCTTAGGAGAACTTAACAACCTTTTTCATCCATTATTCACTCAAAACTCCATGGATCACACTTTCATACTTTTATACTTTATACTTTATACTAATTATAATCTCTACTAATCGTCTTAAACATAATTATCCTACCAACAGATTCCTAATTATATTTTTCCATCTTGTATTTTAGATACTTAAGCTATATAATAATCTATAACTACTATTAAGAAAGAAGGAGATTAAATAAATGGAGCCCTATTCTATCCGTAAAGCTATTAAGCCGGAAGATATTTACTTTCGCGGGGGTGCTGTTGACCCTTCCCAATTAACAAGAATCAGAACAGGATTAAGAAAACTGCATACCTTTGAAATTATGGCCGTGAATATTTATAAATTTCAAATCACTTCCCAACAAGACGATTTCAATCAAATGATCATTCAGGCTATGGCCAATGAAATGGCTCATGTTCAAGATTTCCAGATCAAGCTTTATGAATATGGCGGCAAACCGAACCCCTTGCGCTGGGCATTCTGGATCGTAGGGATGGTTATCGGCTTAGGAAGTCGTTTGCTTGGTAAAAAGACAATACTAAAAGCCGGAATTTGGACAGAACAAAAAGCAGTGACCGACTACCAAAAAGTCATCGATTCTGTCCAATGGGATACAGAGACACTGGCAGTAATCAAGCAAAATATGGATGATGAATATCATCATATTGAAACACTGCAAAGCCTCCGGAAGAGCTTATAATGATTAATTTTTCATTTATTTATTCTCCGGCACGAACCAAAAGCTCCTTTACGTAATTAGGCAGAGCAAAGCATCCTTTATGAATCTCCGTGTTATAATACTTGGTCTGCAATCCCAGACTGTTCCAAGCCCTTTCGTCAATATCGGTCAAGGGATCATACTTTTTAGAAGCAAACCCAAAAAGCCAATGACCTGAGGGATAAGTCGGAATATGGGCCTGATAAACCCGACAAATCGGGAAGAATTCCTTAATCCTCTTATGGGCTCTTTGCATAGATTTAGCATAAGACTCATAGTAAGGACTTTCATGCTGGTTGACCAAAATCCCATCCTCTTTTAAAGCCTTATAACAATTACCGTAAAATTCTTTGGTGAACAGCCCTTCCCCCGGTCCGAAGGGATCGGTGGAATCAACGATAATCAGATCATAGGTATTCTCCTTCGAGCGAACAAATTTCAATCCGTCCTCAAAAAAAAGCTGTACTCTTGGATCATCTAACTTACAGGCAGTCTGGGGTAAATATCTCCTGCATACATCCACTACCATTCTGTCGATTTCCACCATATCGATCTTCTCGATGGTAGCATAACGGGTCAGTTCTCTCACTGTTCCGCCGTCCCCCGCCCCGATGACCAAGACATTCTTAATCTTGGGATTAGTAGCCATCGGCACATGTACTATCATGTCATGATAGATGAATTCGTCTTTTTCAGTGACCATCATCAATCCATCCAGGGTAAAGAAAGTGCCAAATTCCTTAGCTTTAAAGACATCAATTCTCTGAAATTCACTCTGCCCTGTATAAAGGTGCTCGTCCACCTTAATAGAAAAGCGGACATTGTCGGTGTGTTCTTCCGTATACCATAATTCCATTGTTTATTCCTCCACTATTCTAATATTTTCTACATACATATCTTCTGTCCCCGTTAGAAAGCTGCCCTTAGCCTTAGCAAAAACGATATAATCAATAATCTCTTTGGTTATCCTTTCGCCCGGGGCTAAAATAGGGATCCCCGGAGGATAAGCCATGACGAACTCGCCGCTGATATATCCGGCACTGTCCCTAATAGCGACTGGATATTGACCAGCATAAAATGCTTGCTGAGGTGCCATCACCACCTCGGGATTAATATACTCATGATCAAACATTCCTGTTTTATCCTTGGAATGTAATCTCTTTATTTCGGACAAAGACGATACAAGACGTTCTAAAGCTAAGGCCCGATCCCCAACCGAAATAATGGCTAAGATATTACCGATATCTCCAAATTCAATCTGAATATCATAATCATCCCGGAGAATATCATATACCTCTACTCCCGCCAGCCCTATTGCTCTGGTATGGACAGAGAGCTTGGTCCGATCAAAATCAAATACCGTATCTTCATCAATTAGTTCTGTAGAAAAAGCATAGTAGCCACCGATTTTATTGATTTCCTCCCGAGCATAGTTAGCTAGGGAAGTGACTTTAGCAAAAATGCTTTTACCTTCGAGGGCCAAGTTGCGTCTGGAAATATCCAAAGAAGTAAGCAAGAGATAGGAACCACTGGTAGTTTGCGTAAGATTAATAATCTGCCGCACATGTCCTGTGCTCAAACGGTTGCTTATGAGTAAAAATGAACTTTGGCTTAAACTTCCCCCCGTTTTATGCATACTGACCGCAGCCATATCGGCTCCTGCTGCCATAGCACTAACCGGCATATCTTCTCCGAAGTAAAAATGAGTTCCATGGGCCTCATCGGCTAAGACATACATATTGTGCCGGTGAGCAAGCTCAGTAATGGTTTTCAAGTCCGAACATATACCATAATATGTAGGATTATTGACAAAAATTGCTTTGGCATCCGGATTGGCAGCGATAGCTTTTTTTACCTCGCTGATCGACATGCCCAACGGTATCCCTAACTCTTTATTCACCCCCGGGTTTACATAGACCGGTATTGCTCCACAAATGATTAGAGCGTTAATGGCACTTTTGTGGACATTACGCGGCATGATAATTTTATCGCCACGTTTACAAACGCTCATAATCATGGCCTGAACAGCTTGGGTGGTACCATTGACCATAAAAAAGGCATGCCGGGCGCCAAAAGCATCCGCCGCTAATTCTTCAGCCTCTTTAATTACCGAAACAGGATGACCTAGATTATCCAGCGGCTTCATAGCATTAACATCCACCGCAAGACATTTTTCCCCTAAAAATTCCGTAAGTTCAGGGTTTCCTTTGCCCCGTTTATGTCCAGGTACGTCAAAAGGCACCACACGCATAGCTTTAAACTTTTGCAGTGCTTCATAAATTGGTGCTTTTTCTTGGCTAAATAAATCCATGAGAACCACCACCTTTCATTAGCATAACTTAGAAAGCCTTTCTTAAGCAGTAGGCACAAGAACTATAATAACTTTAGTGTTATAATCCTTCATGACCTTATTTTTAATACAAAATGTTTTATTCCTCTACAAGAAACCCCTTTACCTTCCTTTCCTGAAACCGAAGAAGTGCACACAGTAAACAAAAACAACTAGAATTAAAAATATGATTTTATTCTTTCTATCGATCATAATACAAATCCTCATTGAGTTATATTTTTCTTTCTTTTCTTCCAACATACACATACATTAGCTATTTTATATGAAGCTAATATAGATAAATCTGTAATGGCCTGCTGTCGTTCGCTGTTAATTGCAGTGTATCACATTCTTTCGAATAGGAACTAATTAAACGTGGATAATTGAATGTAGTAACTTAGTGATAGCCGAATGCTAACCTTGGAGTTCATGATTATTCTTATAAAAAGGTAAAAGCACACTTTAATTCCCAAAAGACTAGGCCAAAGCTTAGTCTTTTATTATTTCGTATGATGTTAGCTAAGGTCTCGCGTATTGCCGTATTGTGTATCCATGCAAAAAAAAGATCATTATTCCGGAGCCTACTTTCCTTAAAGTATGGGAGTAATTTACTAATCATCCATCCTCCTACCATAAAAACCCTTTAATTTCGCTTTGTGTGTATACATAGCTTTATCAGCTTGGGTAAATGTAGAATATATACTTTCATTTTCATTTTTAATATAAAAAGCATATCCATAAGCAAGTACAATTTCGATGCTGCTTTTTTGATTAATTGTAACTAGTAAACGGTCTAAATCAGTTAAAGCACTATCCACTAATTCCCTCGAAGTCTCCTTGCAAATAATACAAAATTCATCGCCACCAATCCTAAATGCCCTACCAATGTCCGAAAAGCTTTTCTGTATGATTTTTGCGGCATGGTAAATTATCTCATCTCCAACTTTATGTCCGTATTTATCATTAATACTTTTTAAGTTATTTATGTCAACCACAACAATTGCGGCATCTTTATCATCCTTCAGAAATCGCCCCATCTCTTTTTCAAATGCTGAGCGATTATTAAGTTTAGTTTGAACATCATATTTAAATTGTAACTCACGTAGAAAAATATAGTATAGTAATAGGGATATAGAAACACTTCCCCAAATAAATAGTATATCTTTAAATAAAATTTGAATAATGATCCCCATTATAGGGATAAGACATATCGAAATTAGAATAACTTTTTCATTATTTTCATATTCCAAAGTATTTTTGATTACTGCTCTTACCATCAATACAAAATAAAAAATGCCAATTATAGTTGGCAATAAAAATAAA
This sequence comes from uncultured Peptococcaceae bacterium, assembly GCA_937892995.1. Classification (GTDB taxonomy): domain Bacteria; phylum Bacillota; class Desulfitobacteriia; order Desulfitobacteriales; family Syntrophobotulaceae; genus CALBJS01. The sequence continues at coordinate 8,910 of CALBJS010000001.1, forward strand.
TCACCTCGTGTATACTCATTTTGAGCATCAACAAAAAAGATCCAGCCTGTTTTATAGCTTAAAACGCATATAGAGGCATTCAAGAATAAGGGTAAGGCTAAAAAAAGATTATAGAAAATCCCTTTTCCCATCTTGGTATTAAAGAGTAACAGGATAAAAGGAACTACGGGGCACAAAGAAAATCCTATGATGTTAGCTATGCGGTGAGGTATCACCAGGTTGTTGCCGCTTGAAAGTTCCATTAAAATAGTCGCTATTTCTAATAGAAGCAAAATAATTATAATTAATGACAGAAATATGTAAATATTATTTTTGTATTTATTAATAACTATGTTCCGCTTAGCTAAAGATATTGTGAAGCAAAGCATGATGATTGCAAGAACATCCGTGCTGATTGATGCCGTCATATTGGTTCGCTCATTTCATTCTTAACTATAATTTTATTTTGATTTAAGTATTTTATAGTAATGTGAATAAAAATGCAACTGATTTTGATACCGATACCCATTCAATTCAACTTGATTTTAAAAGAAAATGGGTTTATGTTCTTTAAATCTGTGCCTAAAAAACGTATACTTTAATTCAATTCTAATAAAACAATTACCATGATTGCGGTAATAAGCGAACGATCCAGCGGAAACAGCCTGTGAAAAGGCTTCTAAGTTCAGTAGCAAAGGACTTAGGAGTATCTGAGCCCGCAGTCAGGAGATGGGGAAAAGCAAGTACTAAGCCAGAAGACGATGCTTCTACAATTGACGGAGCAATCCGTTGATATATTTCATAAATTGAGATAGGAGGAACAAATTTTGAAAAATAAAACGAGTCTGTTTATGCTTCTTTTCCTATTTTTTATCCTGCTTTTGAATGGCTGTTCTGCCGAAAAACCACCCGTCAAACCCGATACTGTGACTCCCCCTGAAGAAAGCCTCTCTTCATTTTTGCCTTTGAAGGTAGGCAATAACTGGGTTTATGAGGGAATCGGCAACGAATATGCCGCTTACACCCAGGAAGTGCTCTACCAAAAGGATAACACCTACCAGGTCATGGTCAATAATGGCGGAACTGTCGCCGCCAACAGGTATGAATTAAAAGAAGACTCCATTAAGGTAACTTACCGGGAAGGTGAGAACTATGATAATAAGAATATCCTGGGGGAACCGGCCAATACCGATGGTACTGTCCTAAAACAGCCGCTTAAAATCGGCAATTCCTGGGTAAGTGAAGGTAACACCTATGAAATTATCCAAAAGGATGCTTCGGTTGAAGTACCGGCCGGAACCTTTACTGATTGTCTTGTTATCAAGGTAGTCTATAAAGAAGGCGACAATGAGAGCTATTATTATTACAAAGAAGGCATCGGCCTAATCAAATCAGAATTTAAAATCCCCGGAGAAGCAAGTATTATATCCCAATTAAAAAAATACACTCTATCCCTTTAATGGTAATCCTCAAAAAATAATATTATCAGTATTTCCTTCTGCAAATGCCTTGAATTCTTTGTCCAGCTTCATAAACATTTGGTAGGTAAAAGATAATGACTAAATTCATTAGCAAAAGCACCGGAATTCCATAAACAAAACGTTTGTGTTTCGTTTTATTGCTTCCAATTCACTCAACCTCTTGGCAGGGGAACCTTCGGGTTCAGTGCTTGCCCTCACCCATCTTCAACACCCTTTCATGATTTTATTATACAATTACGATTCTGGGTTCATCAAAATGGGAATGAGTCAATCGTATACTTTGTCATAACGCGAAACACTCCGACCTTTGGTACCGTAGTTCCGTGAAGTTACATTTTTCATTTCAGACCCTTGATTCTACTGCCAAGGAAAAAGAGTTATGAAGTACTTGCTAGAATGTACAGAACCCTGTCTTCTCCTGGATCCGGTAAAGGATCATCTTCCACAGGCTGTCGTCCGCATATTCGGAGAAATCGCCGGTATAGGTCCCGCCCCTGTTTTCCCAGATCATGTCAAAATAATCCTTAAAGCTTTTTGCCAGCGGGTCACTTTCTCTGACCGTCACCATCAGATTGGCCTCCAGGTTATAATTATCGAGATTCCTGCGCGTATAATTGGCAGAGCCTCCGATCAGAACCGACAGATCTTCTTTATAGACCGCAATAACCTTGGTATGGAATTGCTCTCCGTGGGTCAAGTACCAGCGTACCTTGATTGTGTGATCAGACTTTTTCAGCAGTTCGGCTGCTGCCTGCCTGTTGGGTATTCCGTTTTTCTCGAATCCGAAGGCGTCCTTGTTCGGATCAAGAATCACTCTGACTTTCACCCCGCGGTCCGCAGCCTCAATCAACTGTTCAATGATCTCCCGATGGGCCAGATAAAACATACCCAGGTCGATCCGGTCTCCTTTTTCCGTACTTTTGATGTTCTCTAAGATCTTGTCTTTGATTTTGTCTTCCGTCAGTATTTGAACTTCCGTATCCGCCCGCACCGGAGATACATTACCGCGGTACGCCACATCCTTGATTTCCGTCCCTGAGAATGCAGCAACCGCTTTTTCCGCTTCCAGCAAATATTGCACAGCTTCTCCGTTGAACCGGAAGGCGATGTTGGAATGGTAGGAACTGCCGTCATGGGGATTGGCTGAGCTGACAATAGCACCTTCGTCGGTGATCAGCACCTTCCTGTGATTAGCCTTGAAGTTGAGAAGCCTTAAATAATTACGCAGGTTGACTTGAGGTCCGTTGTCGCCAAAAGGATTATTCAGCCAGCCGTCCTCCCCAAGACCGAAATGTCGGATATAAGTCCTGTAATAACCGGCATAGAGCGGATTGGAATCCCGGATCTTTGCGGAATCGGTCACAATGACTTGGACACCGTTTTCTTCAAGCTGCCGGAACTGTTCGTTCAGAATGGACCGGTAACTGTTGTTGATTTCGTCCGTGATGAGATAGGCCTGTAAATCAGGATATTTCTGTTTCTGGGCGATCAGTGCAGCGGTAAATTTCTGCGTGGATGGCTCGAACTGATATTTTCCCGTATTATAATAACTATTATATAAAAAGATATCTGCCACAATGAAGTCTTTTGCCGTTCCAATCATATTGAGCTGCTCATCAAGAATCGTCTGATCATAGATCAGTTGGCCGTCTTTAAGATAGGTCAAATCGTACAGTATACGGAGCTCTGAAACGGTCGAAACCGGGCTGTTATAAGAGGTTCCTACCGGTGCGGGTGTTGTCCATCCAAAAATCAACGGAATCGCCAGCAGTGCGGCAAAACTTGCCGCTATGATGTGCCGCTTTCTCCGGGCCTGAATATGGTTGTGACTGCTTCCCTTTTTCCTGTTTTGACTATTCTTCATACTATCGCTCTCATCCATAAAATATTTTTCTCCATTGGAATATTTTGGCGTAGTGGGTAAAATTACTAAAGTTTTTTACTATTAACCTTTAATTATTCTTCTATTTTAGAATTTTCCTTTCTTTATAAGGTACAGCCCATTATAAGGTACAGCCCATTTGTCCCAAAATAATTTAATCCCTTGTGCTAGCTTTTGATTGCCAAAAATTTGCGAATGAAAAACTCACCTTTCGATATTGATACCGCCAAATCATCCTTAACAGTCTTGTTTACATTGTCAAGAATCTCCACTTGTCTCACTCCGCTGTCTATCTTTCTAAATTTTTACACTTTTTCAGCTATTCTTCTAAAACAGCATTTGATATTCTATTCTATTAATTTATCTTTTTCCCTTCGTAATTTAACATTTTTCGCTTAAGGAAAATCAAGACGACCGCCACAAAACGAATCACTTCGTTTCAGTTGCAAGTTTATCCGGAATCAGAAATTCCCTATAATGCATTCAAGTTGTTAAAGAAGCGGACTAAGAAAAAGGTAATTATACATATTCGTGACGATATAGCAACGCAGAAGTTGCGATTATGCTTATCCGAACATCCTTTTGGTACGGTTAAATGGTTTCATGGTGCCCCTATATAAAAAAAGGAAGTTCAAATTTTGATGCCATCCATGGCAAATTTGAACTTAGGCACATCCTGTGCCGTCAAAAAACCACAGGCGAGCTGGGGCTTAGTTTTCTTGCGTATAATTTGAGACGGGCGATCAATATGGTGGGAACTAAGAGGTTAATTGAGGCCATGAAGGCGTAAAAGCTTTCTTTTTTTGTTTTTATGGCGTTTGCATTTTTGGAAACCGGTAAAAAGTTAAAAATCAGGTGCAAAAGTTATGAAAAGCCTGAAGAATAATCGAGTAGGAGGTAATCAATTATTTTAATTCCCGTCCTCTCACACCACCAAGC
>CALBJS010000002.1 GCA_937892995.1 uncultured Peptococcaceae bacterium
AGATTATAAATTGATCTTAGCCGGCGGAATGCCCAACGCATTTCAGTGGCCACGACAGCAACTTCCATCATGGCTCGCAGATAGTATTCGCCACACACCTTACGCTGCCATTCGCTCATCTTTTGGTCAAATTCCGCCCAGTAATCAGCGTCATTTCCTTTCGGACCTGGGGGATGGTTCTTTTTAAGCCCCTCCCAAACTCGATCTCTGACAGCAGCTACCCTTCCTTCGCCAACCATCAAAATGTCAAGAATACCTTGGAATTCGGGGCTCAGGTGTTCAGGCGGAATAGGTGAATCTGGAGATGCCCGTCTTTTGATTCGCTCTTTGGTCATGTTTTCAATGATCTGTCCTCGTTCGATGAACCCCCGACATAATTCAATTAATCGTTCAACAAGTTTTGGATTATCCTTAGAGGTCAGTTCTTCGCGAGCGAGCTCATAAGTTTCCATGACATTTTGTAATTTTTCCTCCAGTTCTACGGGTTTAATAAATTCATAATCATGAAGTTCGGTGGCGACTGCGAAGGTTCGAAGACTTTTCAGAAAATAAGATGAAGAATCTTGAAAGAGCTCATAAAGATGTTCCTTAAGGATATTCTTATATCTGGGGGGAGCTAAAGCACGATTAATGACGAGGGCGACCCCTAGACCGATAAAGATAGCTAGAGAGCGAACTCCCGCATGCCACAAGAAATAATCAGGGGAGGCATCAAGGACGAAAATAATGGAGACAATACCAAGAACAATAGCACCCTTCCAGCCTATGCGAATAGCAATCATGATCATCAAAATAACGGCTAGACCAATGATTAATGGACCGTTACCTAGGAAATATCCGAGGAAAATAGCCAAACAGACGGCTGTAATATGAACGATGACTTGTTCTCCGGCATTTTTAAGAGCTTTATTCACAGAGGGCTGCATATTAACGACCGCTGTGATTGCGGCAAAAGAAGCCGGTTCAATATTCAACGATTGACAAATAAAGATGGCCAAGGTCACGGCCAGGCCTGTTTTTAACATCCTTGCTCCAATGAGCATTAGTATCCTCCTTACAAATGCTTAAAAAGCAAACAATATATTTGCGATAACTTAATATTATTCTCCGTAGCAAGGTTTAATTCCTTTAAAGGAGGACTAGTAATTAATTTTCTAACCCCTCAAATTGCATGTTATAGTAATTAGCATAAATCCCATCTACTTTTATCAACTGTTTATGAGTACCTCTTTCGCGGATGCCTTCATCGGTGATGACGATGATTTCATCGGCATTTTTGATTGTACTTAAGCGATGGGCAATGACGATGGTTGTCCGGTTTTGGGAGAGTTTTTCTAAGGATTTTTGGATATGCCTTTCACTTTCATTATCAAGGGCTGAGGTTGCTTCATCTAGAATTAGAATGGGGGGATTCTTGAGGAATACCCGAGCGATGGAGAGTCGTTGTTTTTGTCCGCCGGAAAGTCTGACCCCACGTTCCCCGACATAGGTATCATAGCCTTGGTCCAAGGAGAGGATATAGTCGTGGATATTAGCATTACGGGCAGCCTCGATGATTTCCGTATCTGTAGCATTTGGCTTGCCGTAAGCGATATTTTCCTTGATGGAACCATCGAACATGTAGACATCCTGCTGGACGATACCAATAGCGTTACGCAAAGATTCGAGGGTTATATTTCGAATATCTTGACCATCGATGGTGATTGAGCCCGCGGTCACATCATAAAATCTGGGCAGGAGGGAACATAGAGTTGTTTTTCCACCACCGGAAGGTCCGACTAGGGCGATATTTCTTCCGGCCTTAATTCTAATGCTTACCTTATCCAGAACATTGTAATCGTTATCATAGCGGAAAGATACATTCTTATATTCTATCTCTCCCTGAACATTAGTAAGTGGCATTGCCCCAGGCTTATCTTCGACATCGGGCTTTGTTTCCAAGACTTCACTAAAGCGCTTAAAACCAGCGTATCCTTTTTGGAATTGTTCGGTGAAGTTGATTAGTACCTCCAGAGGATTAACAAAGATATTAATATAGAGGATATAGATGGCTAATTCGGTAACTCTTAAAGAGCCGTTTGCTATAAATACTCCGCCCGAGACTATTACCACGATATAGAGCAGGCCTCCAAAGAAAGAATTCCAGGCATGATAACCACCCATCATTTTATAGCTTTTGGATTTGGAAGCCAAAAATTCTTGGTTGCTTTTCTTGAATTTTTCCCTTTCCATAGCTTCATTAGCAAAAGATTTTACTACTCTGATTCCAGCTAAGCTATCCTGAAGGCTGGAGTTGACTTTAGCTATCTTGACTCTGTTGTCCATAAAGATAGACTTCATTTTAATGTTTTTATAAATACTGAAAGAGACCATAATAATGGTTATTACTAGGAGTATTAAGGTCATCTTCACATTGAGCAACATTAGCAAAATAAAGGAGCCGACGATTTTAAGGGCAGAGATAAAAAGGTTTTCCGGTCCATGGTGAGCGAGCTCGGAGATGTCAAAGAGATCTCCAACTAATTTGGACATCATTTCTCCGGTGTTATTCTGATCATAATAAGAAAATGATAGCCTTTGGAAGTGATTAAACAAATCTCTGCGCATGTCCGCTTCCATTCTTGCTCCCATGATGTGTCCCCAGGAGGTAATGAAATATCGGCAAAAATACTTGATAAGATAGAGTGCCAGTAAGGCGATGCCGACGTATCCCAGGGATTTAAGAATAATTTCTCTTTCTTGAGTAAAAAGATTTTTGCTTAAGTAATTTAGGATTTGTGGGAAGGACAAATCAACTAAGGAAACAATAACAGCACAAAACATGTCTGTGTAAAAAAGGAAACGGTAAGGCTTATAGTACTGTCTGAATTTTTTAAGGATCGTCATAAAATAAAATTGCCACGCTTTCATAATAATAACTAGAATCATTATTATATCATAATAAAAATATTGTTCAAACCAAGGTTTTAAAAAAGTTACTATAGCTGGAAGGAAAATAATTTGTGTTGTAGAATTTATTAAGAAAAATATGAAATTAAGTGCTAAATATTTCTTAACGAAAAATCAAAGGAGAAGATCATGATTCATGTGGTAACAGATAGCTGTGCTGACCTCCCAGATAATTTGTTGCAAAAATACAATATTCGGGTTGTGCCCTTGTCCATACGGGTAAATGGTCGGGAATTTAGCGAGGGGGTTGATATTACTCCACAGGAGTTTTACCGAGAAATGGCTATTTCTGCTGAATTGCCAAAGACTTCTCAGCCATCGCCGAAGCAATTCGCCAAAATTTTTGAAGAACTTTCAGGGGCGGGGAAAGTATTATGTTTTACGATTTCCTCAAAATTAAGTGGTTCTTTTGGCTCAGCTAATCTAGGTAAAAAAATATCCGGCAATCCAAATGTAACTGTATTTGATACTTTTGCGGCCTCTATTGGTCAAGGTTTACAGGTTTTAAGGGCTGCGGAATTGATTCAGGAAGGTCTGCCCTTAAATACGGTTCTCAGCGTACTGAATAGAATGCGTGATGAAATGAAATTTCTTATTCTCTTAGATACTTTGGAAAACATCGTTAAAGGTGGGCGATTAAGCCGATTTCAAGGTTCCTTAGCCAAACTTCTTAATATTAAGGTGATTCTGCATAATGTTCAGGGAAGACCGGAGATTCTAGAAAAGATGAGGGGTCGAAACAAAACGCTAGAAAGACTTATCGGACTTGTAGGTGAACGATATGGGGGGGGTTCCAATAGCATTATTGGCATTACACATGTGAATAATTTAGAGGATGCTGAGGTCCTAGCTGAAGAAATTAAAGAACTTTATCAGCCCCGAGAAGTTATAATCAATGAGATGGGGGCAACTATTTCTACGTATGCAGGTCAATCCGGATTGATAGTTGCTTTTTGAATAAAGAACCACTGCATCGAAATCTTCCGAGTGCAGTGGTTCTTTATGTTTCGCTATAAAATATATTAAACAAAACAATATTTCATTTAATCCTTTGTTTTGAAAATATAGGAAAGTGCTTTTACTGCCGATTCGACTGTTTCCACAGTTAGATTTGCTTTTTGAGAAAGTTCTTTTAATGGATGATGGAGACTTTCGGGGCGAATAAGAATTAAGGGTTTGCCGAAGGAAATCGCTGCACTGGCATCCATTGCTGTATTCCACTGCTTATATTTCTCACCAAAAAGAGCAATAACGAGATCGGCTTTACTCATTAATACTTGAGTTCGTAAGTTGTTAACACGTGAAGCCGCTTCATCGCGAAAAAAGGCATTGGGCTGTGTCCCAAGAATTTCTTCGCCAATCACGTCTGAGTAATCATGATCTTCCATGGGACCGACGAACTCTATTGGTAATTGAAGGGCCTGGGACTTTTTCTTTATTTCTTCACGCCAAGGACTGTGAATTTCACCTGCTAGATAAACTACAAGATTCATAGGTACCTACCTCCAATTCATATTTCATTATGTTATTATTATAATTAAAGATCAGTATTTATTAATTAGTTTAAAAGAACAAAGGTTATTTCCAATTTGCTATTATGACCCCTACAGGCAAGGTTGTCAAGTGTAGGTCGGTCTAAGCAGGTATGTTTCCCTAGAATTAATAGTAAAAAATAGTAAAATAGAAGCTAGATCAGATACTTAGTATTAAGAGGAGTTAAAAGATATGATTGTTAGGGCCAAGGATGCCTTACAAAAGTATTTTGGTTTTCAGAATTTCAGAGGCGGGCAGGAAAAAGTTATCCAAAGCTTATTAGATAGGCAGGATACTTTAACCATCATGCCTACCGGGGCAGGAAAGTCAATTACTTATCAGATTCCTGCACTTTTATTAGAGGGGATTACCTTTGTTATTTCTCCTTTAATTTCTTTGATGAAAGATCAAGTAGATAGCCTCCAAGAGACAGGGGTTTCGGGGACTTTTATTAATAGCTCCCTTTCTCCCCGTGAAGTTCGGTCTCGGATACAGAGAATACAGCATGGGGAATATAAGCTGGTGTATCTTGCCCCGGAACGACTTGAGTCAGAAGAATTTTTAGGGACACTGCTGAATCTTCCAATTAGCTTTATTGCGGTGGATGAAGCCCATTGTGTATCCCAATGGGGTCATGATTTTCGGCCAAGCTACCTGAGAATTAATAGATTTGTCCAATCCTTACCTATTCGGCCACTGATTGGAGCCTTTACGGCGACAGCTACAGAAGAAGTAAAACGAGATATTATCCTTCGTTTAGGCTTAAAAAAGCCTTATGTTTTTATTGGCGGATTTGATCGGCCCAATTTGAAGTTTATTGTCTTAAGGGGAGAAAATAAGAAAGAATTCATTCTTAATTATCTTAAAATTCACCCCAACCAATCCGGAATAATCTATGCAGCTACTCGTAAAGAAGTGGATAGGCTTTTTAAATTCTTAAAGGGTAAAGGATTTGGCGTCGGGCGGTATCATGCGGGAATGCGAGATCTGGAAAGAAAGGAAAGCCAAGAAGCTTTTATTTTTGACGATATTTCCATTATTATTGCCACCAATGCTTTTGGAATGGGGATAGATAAATCCAATGTTCGGTTTGTGATTCATCACAATATGCCTAAGAATATGGAATCATACTATCAAGAGGCAGGCAGAGCCGGCCGTGATGGTGAAGCATCGGAATGTATTCTTCTTTTCGGTCAACAAGACGTTCAGATTCAAAAGCTTCTAATCGAAGAGACAATATCCAGCCGGGAACGTCAAGCTAATGAATATCAAAAGCTGCAAGAAATGGTTGCCTATTGTCATGCTTCAACGTGTTTGCGGAAGACTATCTTAGAATATTTCGGAGAAGTTCAGGTACCTGAACAGTGTTTTAATTGCAGTAATTGTGAAGAGGATAAAGAAAAGGTAGATGTTACCATTGACGCTCAGAAGATTTTATCCTGTGTTTATCGGATGAAGGAACGTTTTGGGATGGCCATGGTCGCGGATGTATTGAAGGGATCCTTAAAGAAACGGGTTATTCAGTTTAAACTCAATCAACTTTCTACTCATGGAATTATGCGGGAAACTCCTTTGCAGGAAATTAAAGATAGGATAAACTTTCTGGCGGCTGAAGGTTATCTAAGCGTCAACGCCGGCCAGTATCCGATTATTAGGCTTTCCCCTAAAGCAGTCCCTGTTCTAAAAGGGCAAGAAAAAGTCTATCAAATGCTTTTACCCCAAAAAGAAATTCCAATCACGGAGATGGAGAAAATTTTTGAACGGCTTAGGATTTTACGGAAGACAATTGCTCAACAAGAAGGATTGCCACCTTACATGATATTTCAAGATAGTACTCTGAGAGAGATGGCGACTCTATGTCCGGGTGATAAACGGACTCTCCTTGGCGTTAATGGTGTAGGCGAAAAGAAACTGGAGAAGTATGGAGAACTGTTTTTAAACGAAATCCAGGAGGCTTTCAGCTCTCTTAAACTTAATCAGAGCAAGGAGCCATTCCAAGAGGAAGGGACGGTCAAGGGGGAGGACCTTTTCTTAAAACAGGTCACCATAGGGCGAGTCTCAGATACTAAGAAAAAATTGAATCAAGAAATAATAAGTAGAGAAAAGAAAGCAAGTCACCTGCTTACCCTGGAACTTTACAAAAAAGGAAATACCATTTCAGAGATCGCAGATATTCGGCACATTACTGTGCCAACGATAGAAAATCACTTGCTTAGGTGTGCTGAGGCAGGTTATGAGGCTCTGTTCGATGATTTTATCCCCTTCGGGCAAGAGCCGCTAATCTTAGATGCAATTCAAGCAGTGGGCGGCGAAAAATTAAAACCTATCAAAGATACATTGCCGGAGGAAATTAGTTATTTAACAATTAAGGCTGTTCTCTTAAAATTAAAGTATAAAAATAGATAAACGTGATGAGTAAGTATAGGGAAAAAAATAAGACCTTCGTACTAATTTGTAGTACGGGTCTTATTGTTAGAATAGCCTTTTTATATTTAGGATAGGTTATTGTAGTTTACCGGGGTAGTCTATTTTATTTAAAGGCAGGTGGTTTTTCCTTAAAGAACTTGGTCTTATAAGCTGTGTAAACGAAGCCAATGGCTAGCCAAGCAAAACCTACCATCCTAGCTTCGGGCTGGAGATTCATCCAGACGTAGAAGATGATGCAGAAACCTATAAGCGGTAACAAAAGATATTTAACAAGGGAAACTGCATCGGTTTGTTTCTTTCTAATAACGTAATGAGAGACAACGGAAACATGTAGGAATAGGAAGCCTGTTAAAGCTCCGAAGTTGACCATGGAGGCAAGCAGATCCATACTGATTAATGTTCCGATAGCGATGGCGATTACAGCAACGAACAAAGTGCTCATGTAAGGAGTCTGGTACTTGGGATGGACCTTACTGAGGAAAGCAGGCATCATTTTGTCACGGGACATACTGAAAAGGAGACGGGAGATGGCAGCTTGAGCAACAAGTCCATCACCAATACCCCAAGCAACAGCAGTACCGAGGGCAACTAGAATTCTTAGCCAATCACCACCGGCTAGTTGGGCTACAGCATAGAATGCAGTGTCAGGGTTCTCAAAAGTGGTATGATCCGGCCAAAGAAGTCCTGCAAGGTAAGTCTGAAAGACGAAGAGACCACCAATTAGGAAAAGAGCAGATATCGTGGCTTTACCTACGATTTTCTTAGGATCTTTGGCTTCTTCAGCTAGGGTGCTGATGGCATCAAATCCTAAGAAGCTTAAGACTGCTAGCGAAGTAGCGGTCATGACCATATCTAGGCTGAAACCTTCCGGCTTCCAGATGGGATCAATAGTGAAAGCTCCTTGACCTACTCCTTTAAGGATGGCTATAAGGGCTACTATGACAAAGGCGACCAAAACGAATAGTTCGAAGATAAGCAAACCGATATTGGTCTTGGCTGTTAGCTCGATTCCCCGAAAGTTTACGGCGGTGTTGACTACGACGAAGAGTGCAATCCATCCCCAGTAAGGAAGAAAAGGAATCATCTCTTGCAAAGCATAGCCTGCTACGAGATAAACAAGTGCCGGTACTAGAATATAGTCCAAAAGCAATGACCAACCTGCAAAAAAACCGACATGGGGGTTAATACCTCTGGAAGCATAAGAATAAACTGAACCGGCTATAGGGAAGGCCTGAGACATTCTGGAATAACTCAAAGCAGTAAAAATCATGGCAATAATTCCGATCGTGTAGGCCAAAGGAGCCATACCATTGGAGATATCGGTTACATAACCATAGATGCCCATGGGGGCGATAGGAACCATGAAGATCATCCCGTAAAAAAGTAAGTCCTTAAAGGTAAGGGCCCTTTTTAATTCTTGCTGGTATCCAAATTCTTCGAGGTTGGAACCAGCTTGTTTATTAAGATCCGACATTATTTAATCCTCCTCGATTATTAGGCAATGGTAATTCCTAGTTCTTTGAGTACGTTTAAGGGCATGGTAAATCTAGCAGTTTTTAAGGGATCTACTATCTGGCAAATTTGAGCATTACCGCAAGCACTCATGAGCATTCCAGCTTCGTTAATACTTAAGCTTGTGTATTGGGTGAGGAATTCTGCCATCTCAATGGTTGCGGTTTCGATTGCCTCATCCAGTGTTGGGGCAGATACAATGCAAGCTATCTCTTTATCGGTTTTGACTAGCGGGTTTTTGATTTGCAGGTCGTTTACTTTATCGATGGTAACATCTACTTCTCCAGAGACTTCTACCCCGGACACCATGATTTCACCGTCTCCCATGACAGCGTGCAGGTCTCCTAAGGCAAAGAGGGCACCCTCTACTTGAACGGGCAGAAAAAGGGTCGAGCCTGGTTTGATTAGAGTATTGTCCATATTCCCACCATGTGTGCCCGGTGTACCACAGGGTATCGGCTCCAGGGTAGGGGCGACTCCGATCACTCCGATCATGGGAGCCAGAGGCAGTTTTAGCTCCTTAAAAGAAACTATCTTGTCTTCGATAGGAACGATGAGCGTTTCCGGTTTTTCGATAAGATTCCCTAGAATACCTGCTCCCGGAGCAGCTACCATTTTACCCGGTGATTTAACCCGGATATCTTTGACGTTAACAGCAATAACGTCCCCAGATTGAATTCCCTTTAGAAATACCGGGCCGGTAGCCGGGTTGACTTGCTCAAAATTTAAAGTTTCAAGGGTATCTTGAACACAATTAATCTGCTCACTGAAGCAGTCTAAAGTTTCAAAAGTAAGCTTGCAGGGCAAGTCTAGATGAGCAACAGGGACATTATTTTTGTCCATGGCAAAGATATGTTTATTCTTAGATATGAACATAGGTCAATCCCTCCTTAGTTAGATTTCTAATACTAGTATGAGGCAAAACTTTCTTTCCATGTATAATAAAAGAGCTCCTAATATGGTTAGTTAAGGTATAAATAAAACTATTATTTTAATTCCTAGATGTGAAACCTTCGTGATGGAAGAGTTTCATAATAATCATGTAAAGGATACCGATAACCGTCCAGATGAATCCCAATTCTTTCGCCAGAGACCCTATACTCATCCAAACATACCCTATGAACAAGAGACCAACTAAGGGAAGAAAAAGATGTTTAAAATAATCTTTACTCTTCTTTCTAAAGATAAAATGATTGATTAGGGTGATATGCAGGATTAGAAATGAAGATAAAGCTCCAAAGTTGACCAGCGAGGCCAAATCGTCAATACTTGCCCCGGCCAGGATGATTATTAGAGTGATCAGGGCCACAAGAATAGTACTGACATATGGAGTTTTGTACTTGGGATGAATTACGGCTAAGATGACTGGAAGTTTGCGGTCGCGAGCCATACTGAATAAAATACGAGAAATAGCTGCTTGAGCTACTAAGGCGTTAGTTATACCCCAAGCCAGAGCGGTGGCTACGCTGGTGACACCTTTTAGGAAGCTTCCCCCTGCTATTTGGGCAACTTCATAAAAAGCCCCTTCCAGTCTACTAAAAGAGGTGTAATCCGGTACAAGGATTGCTGCCACCCAGGTTTGGGCAATGAACATGACCCCAACTACCGGTATGGAAATGATAATGGCTTTTCCCACTACCTTACCAGCGTTTGTTCTTTCTCCCCTTACTTCTTCGGTGAGGGTAGAAATAGAGTCAAAGCCCAAGAAACTTAGGACAGCCAGGGAGGTAGCAGTCATTAAGAGTGAGATGTCAAATTCCTCTTTGTTGTAGATTGGGTTTATCCAGGTATCGGGACCATATATATGATTGCTTACTGCAGTAAGGCCAAAAGCCAGAAAAATAATAAGCACTATAAGTTCCAGGGCTACTACGATTCGGTTGGTTTTGGCTGTGATTTCGATTCCCAAAACATTGATGACGGTATTGAGAAGAAGAAAAAACATCAGCCAAAAGAATTTAGGTAAGAAAGGTATCATATTATTTAGGGCGGTCGCACTTACCGTATAAAGCAGGGCGGGAATTAGAATATAATCCAGTAAGATTAACCAGCCTGCGAAAAAACCGATGTGTTCGTTGATACCCCTTTGGGCGTAAGAATAAATTGAACCTGCTATCGGAAAGACTTCAGCTAGGCGGGCATAACTTAAAGCTGTGAAAAGCATTCCCACCATACTGATAAGATATACTAAAGGAACCATTCCCTTGGAGGTGCTGGCTACATAGCCATAGATCCCAAATGGTGCTATTGGAACCATGAACACTATGCCGTAAATTAGTAGGTCCCAAAAATCTAGAGTTCTTTTCAGTTCTTCCCTATAACCAAAATCTTGCATTGTACCTTTTGAGTCATCGAGACTGTTGTTCATCGTTTACCTCAAAACAAGATTATTGTATAACTGTACAATGCTGCTTATCCTGTATTATATCAGGGAAAGCAGCAGGCCTTTTATAATATATTAGTCTGTTTTTGTAATATTTTTATGTATTTTATTAATCAGGGTGAAAATAGCTTGGAAAATTATTCCGGAAATTAAGCAGAGGAGTGGAGTGTAATAGGAACCGGATCTTAAGTAGAAGCCTGCTCCGATTAAGAGAGACAGAAAGGCTGGAAAGAAAGCGGAGTTTCTTTGTTGAGAAGGAGCAAATAAAGTATGAAGAAAGGGTATGGCCAGGGAAGTGTAGATTATGCCGAGGAAAAGAAACAATTCAAGAAGCGAGAGTTTTATTACTAGTAAGAAAGTAGCAGAGACAAGAAGATTGAAAATCAAAGCGAAGAGATAGCCGGATTTGATTTGTCCAGATTGTTTTGACTTTATAGAAGGTTTTCTTTTGGGGAGATTAAGAAAGATAAGGACAGCACTGAGGAGGTTCAGAGCATAAGAGGAGATCACAGTGACGAAAATGGTTAGAACATAAAGATTTAAGAGAATAACTGAATTATTCTTCTCCAGAATCTGAACTAGGCTCCCTCCTACCTCTAGTCCTTGGGTCAAGCCATAGACAGTAATTGCCGAATAACCTAGGGGTATAGCTAAGACACAAATAATAGTCAGCATAAAGATGGAGTTTTGTCTTTGGGGTTTAAGGTTGTAGACAGAATGCCAGAGAGAATGATCCAAAATATATTGAGAGGTAATTATAGCAACACCTGATATAAATAGCAGACTTCCTTCCAGTAAACCTAGCGATTTAAAACGGTGATTAGCGATATCTAGATATGTAGCTGCCAATCCGTTTTCTAAAAAGATAGAGACGGTAATAATTGCTGTTGTCAGAAAGACTAGGAATACCTGGGGTCTTGCTGCTCGGTTTACAGTGTCAAAACCACCTAATCCTGTATAAGCCCAAGTAAAGACGTTTAGAAAAAAGATGATCAAAAAGCTTGATTGTAAATAGTGAACGCCTAAGAGGTACTTTAAGGCTGCTAATTGAAGAATCATATTTCCGAGGTTTACCCCGAGGAGGATTAGACAGTGATATATATAACCATAATTTCTTGTCCGGCGACTGAGGAGATCGAGGATATTCCGGGCAGGTTGGTGATTTTTTAATTTATGTACCGTTAGGGTAAAGAGGAAGAGGCTAGTTAAGACCATTAAGGCAAAACCTAGTCCACCTAAGACCCCATAAGGAATCACGATGAGTAAGGTCAAAGCTAAGAGATCCCCGGAGATCAGACGTGATAACAAGAGTTTTGTACCACTGCTTAACCCTCCGTACCCCAGACGCCCTTCGGAGTAATCCGTGAGGGAGGGAAAAGAACCTATATAAGGGAAAAGATAGAGTAGGAGGATGACACCTAAATAAAGTGTTATGTACCAGTTAATCATGTGTTCCACTCTTTACTTCTCGATATTTACTGGGTGTGACCCCTTCATATTTTTTAAAAACATTGGTAAAATAATTTTGACTGTGAAATCCTACTAATTCAGCGACCAGGGCCATATTGTAATCAGGATATTCGAGAAGGAGGAATTTGGCTTTTTCGATGCGGTATTTCATAATGAATGAGGGGATACCTTGGCCTATCTCTTCCGAAAATTTTTTACTGAGATAGGTAGGACTGACATGAACGGATTCAGCCAAGGTTTCTAAACTAATCTGTCCGGCATAGTCACTTTCGATGATCTCCAGCACTTCTTCGATCATCTTCGATTTCGCAATTAAGTAACCGTGACTATCGATGAATTTCTGGATTACCTCTATTAATTCGCTCTCGATGATTGGTTTTACCAGATAGTCGAATACTCCTAATTTAATAGACTTCTGGGCATATTCGAAGTTCTGGTAGGCTGTGGTGATGATAAAGTTTAAGTTGGGGTTAATCTTTTTTAGAAGTTCTATAAGCTCTAGTCCTGAAATATCAGGCAGGCGGATATCGATGAAAGCTAAGGTAAACTTATTTTCTCGGGAGAGATTAAGTGCTTGAGTGGCTTCTTCAGCACAGTGGATTTCCCAAATTGGCCATTTTTGTTTTATGAGATAATTAAGTTGTTCCAATTCCAAGGGTTCATCATCTACTATAAGTAGCTTCATATCCCCACCTCCGGGATATATGGCCAGGTTATTCTGGATTCAGTCAGATCACCCAGGCGTTTAAGACTAAGGTGTGTTCTGCGGTCAAAGGTTATTTCGAACCTTTTCCTAAGGTTTTTTAAGCCTACACCGGCCTGAACATTCACTTCTTCAATATTTGGGTTCGGCCCATTATCCAGGACTACTAGAGACACCCAGTTGCCTTCCCGTTTTAGGGAAATGCTTAAAAATTTTTCTCCCGTTTTT
>CALBJS010000003.1 GCA_937892995.1 uncultured Peptococcaceae bacterium
CCTAGAGTCCCTCTAAATTACTAAGGTAATAGTTTGCTTCGCGGATCATGTGATCTATAATCAAAGGGTTAACTGTGGCCAAGACTTTACAATTACTCAATTGAGTCTTGAGAGCCCTTAGAAGTGCAATTAATTTCATTACAGCGCGTTTGCTCTCTTCATTCAATCCATAGATAGCTTGGGCGTCTGGATAATCTAAAACTTTCAATATTGAGTCCAATTCACCTCTATTTATATAAAGATGGCAGAAATCGCGACTGATCTTCTCTAATCTATCTGCTAGGTTCCTTTGGGAAAGATCCAGTGAACCTAGCAGGAAATTAGCGTGTCCTAAGGAGTCCGGGATCCAAAGATTATGCGCTTCCATCAACATGTAGGCTCCACATGGCTCCTGGGGCCTTCCCCTCATAAGTCCTTCTAGGACCTTTAAAAATCTCTTCCCCTCTTCCAACATATGATTTAAGAAGGAAGGAGTAAGTGCTATTGAGATCTCACAGCGAAGGCCAAGTTCTATCATATGTTTCTTAAATCCTATGAAGCGCATGGTTTCAGCCTGACTTTGTTGGTTTAATCTGATAACCTCATCTCTTCGGGGCTCTTGAGCTATCCTCTTTACCTCAGCTAAGAGCCCTTTGAAGGTTCTATGGAAGTCCCTAGCTTCCCTTATAAGCTGGGTCTCCTTAGGTGAGAGAGCATCGCTTTGAAACATGGCATGCTCCATTAATATTTCTAACCAGAAGAGATTCTCCTTAATGGACTCCTCTATGAATCTATCTTTAGAGATAATGATTTCGCTCTCCATAGTCATTCCTCCTTAGTAATGGAGTATTTATAGAAGCCACGGACTTTATGGATATCCATTTCTAAAGAACCATAAACCCAACTCGGTAGATTTCTTCCAGCTCGGGGATGAGGGGCATCCGTGGGTTGGTAGTAGTTGTCTGGTCTTGGTAGGCTTCCTGAGCCAATCTTTTGATCTTGGCCTCATATACCTCGCCATTTACTCCGGTGGCAGAGATGGAGAGAGGTATATTTAGTTTTTCCATGAGGGTCGTTATCGAGGTAATGAGTCTTTCCACACCTTCTGGAATCGTTTTAAAACGTAGTCCCAAAGCATCTGCTATTTCCGCATATTTTTTATGGGCTATATAGTATTTATATTTCGGAAAGACAGTAATCTTCTCCGGTATCTCACTGTTAAATCTAATAACATGGGGGAGCAGGATTGCATTCGCTCTACCGTGAGGAATATTGAATTCCCCGCCCAGTTTATGAGCTAAGGCATGGTTGATACCAAGGAAAGCATTAGTAAAAGCCATACCTGCTATGCAGGAAGCATTATGCATCTTTTCTCGGGCTTCACGATCGCTGCCATCGGCATAAGCTCTGGGCAAGTATTGAAAGACCAGTTGAATAGCCTTAATGGCTAAGGCATCGGTATAGTCTGAAGCCATAATGGAAACGTAAGCCTCTATAGCATGGGTTAAGACATCCACACCTGTGTCGGCGGTCACGCTGGGAGGAATAGTTATAGTGAATTCCGGATCGATGATTGCTACATCAGGAGTGAGCTCGTAATCGGCGATAGGGTACTTAATGTTTTTCTCTTTATCGGTGATAACGGCGAAGGAGGTTACTTCTGAGCCCGTTCCTGAAGTAGTAGGAATAGCTACGAACTTGGCTTTTTGATTAGATCGGGGTATTTTGTAGATTCTTTTGCGGATATCCATAAACTTATAAGTAAGAGCTTCGAAGTTTATTTCCGGGTGTTCGTAGAACATCCACATTGCTTTAGCTGCATCGATCGGGGAACCTCCCCCTAAGGCGATGATGACATCGGGCTTAAAGCTCTGCATGATAGCCAGACCTTTTTCAACAGTTTCCAGAGATGGATCAGTCTCAACTTCCGCGAAAACTTCGCTGTGAACATATTGAGGTCTTTTGCGGAGATAGTAGAGAACTTTATCGACATACCCACTCTTCTGCATAACTTGATCTGTTACGATTACTGCTCGATTAATGTCAGGCATCTTCTCGAGATATTTGGTCGAACCGTATTCAAAATAGATTCGATCAGGTACCTTGAACCATTGCATATTCACAGTCCTCCAGGCCATACGCTTTTTGTTGATCAGATTAACAGCGGTGATATTGGCGGTGGTGGAATTGCTGCCAAATGAACCGCAGCCTAAGGTGAGGGAAGGGATATTAGTATTGTAAAGATCTCCTATTGCCCCATGGGTGGAAGGAGAATTGATGATTAGTCTTCCGGTTTTGATGGCTTTGGCAAAGTTATCGATTACTTCTTCATTATTAGAATGAATGACAGCTGAATGACCAAGGCCACCATATCTTACTATTTTGTCAGCAAGCTCGATCCCTTGCTTATAATCTGTTACTCGGTAAAAGGCCAGGATCGGACTTAATTTTTCACCCGAGAGAGGATAGTTCCGCCCTACCCCTTTAAGTTCCGCAATAAGGATCTTAGTTGTGGGGTCTATATCTAAACCGGCCATCTTAGCAATGGTATAAGCACTTTTGCCGACGATAGAAGGATTTAAAGTGCCTTTCTCCGGATTGAACACTGTCTTTTCTAATTGGGAAATTTCCCCTGAACTTAGAAAATGACACTTTAATTCTTTCATGTAGGTGACGACTAAGTCCGCCACAGGCTGATCAACGATGAGAGCCTGTTCTGAAGCACAAATCAAGCCGTTGTCGAAGGTTTTGGAGATAATGACGTCCGTAACCGCAGTTTTGATATCTGCCGTTTTCTCTAGATAACAAGGGACATTCCCCGGACCAACTCCTAAGGCTGGTTTACCTGAGGAATAGGCAGCCTTGACCATACCCGAACCGCCTGTAGCTAAAATAAGGGAGATACTTTTGTGATTCATTAAGGCGTTAGTCTTTTCGATGGAGGGCTCTTCCACCCACTGGATACAGTAAGGAGGAGCCCCTGCTTTTACAGCAGCATCTCGGACTATACGGGCTGCTTCTGAACTACTTCGTTGGGAGTGGGGATGGAAAGCGAAAACAATAGGATTGCGGGTTTTGACTGAAATAATCGATTTAAACATAGTAGTGGATGTTGGGTTAGTGGAAGGGGTTATGCCGGCGATGATCCCGACAGGCTCAGCGATCTCAGCATAGTTTTCGTATTCGTTTTCTTCTACTATCCCAACAGTTTTTTCGTACTTAATACTGTGATAGATATATTCTGTAGCAAAGATATTTTTAGTTACTTTGTCTTCGACAATACCCATCCCTGTTTCTTCTACGGCAAGTTGGGCAAGATATAACTGATTCTCTAATCCGGCCAGAGACATCGCTCTTACTATGGTGTTAATCTGCTCTTGAGTCATTTGCATGTATTGTTCAAGTGCATCCTGGGCTCTTTGCATAAGAACGTCAATTGAAGAATTTCTTTTGGTAATTTCCATAATTTCCTCCTAAATTTCATTGCATATTTGTTTCCCGGGTTAGATATCTAGATTAGCTAGGTGTTAGTTACCTAATAGTACCATATTTGAATTTGACAAATATTATGGAGAATACATTCCTAAATTTCAGGCTTAATACGTTACAGTATTGTAAGAGTCCAATCTAGTCCTTAAGAGGTGATTTAGATTACGAGTCTGTTTTCCAGTAGGTTTAAATATAATTATTCTTTAAGTTTATTCTTAGGATAGAAAAATTATTTATACCTACCAGATTAGTGTATTAAGGGAAAATACATTTAAAGAATTATACCAAAGTAACATACTGACTTTTGGGAATTTTAATTGGGACTAAAGTAGGAATTTGATTAATATTTCCAATAACTAAAATACATAGGAAAACAGATGTAAATAAATCTAGGGAGCCTTAGATGGTAGAAAACGCCCTAGATGGCAATTGCATACTACATATAGTATCGTTAAAATGAAGACATACAAGATATAGGAAGGGGGAGAGACGAGTGCGTTGCCCTTTTTGCCAAAATGAGGAAACAAAAGTACTGGATTCTCGCCAGATAGAGGGAGGAACAGCTATACGACGCAGACGAGAATGTGACGTTTGTGCTAAGCGTTTTACTACTTATGAGAAATATGAAGAGTTGCAGCTTATAGTGGTAAAAAAAGATGGAAGGAGAGAACCTTTCTCTCGCCAAAAGCTACTTGCAGGCCTGTATAAAGCTTGTGAGAAACGTCCGATCTCGACTGAGCGGTTAGAGACAATGGTCTGGGAAATTGAAAAGCAACTGCGAGATATCAACGACCGTGAAGTTCCTAGTGAGCTGATAGGTGAAGCAGTGATTAAGAAACTTTTTGAAACGGATGAGATTGCTTATATCCGCTTTGCCTCGGTTTATAGGCAGTTTAAGGATATTAATAAATTCATGGAGGAATTGGAGGAATTGGTCAAACGTCGTGGCTAAAATTTTCGTATTAATATTTTGATTCTGGATGCTGCAGTTTTTTATAATGATGAGGATATAAGGGGGACAATGTTAATGTACGTTGTAAAAAGAGATGGAAGAAGAGAGATTTTTGATCAGAGTAAAATTCTTAAAGCTGTGGAAAAAGCCTTCATTGCTACGGAGACTCCTAATGTAGCTCTGTGGGCTAAGATCGTAACAGACAGGGCAGTATCTGAGCTCGAAGAAAGTTATGCTGCCAATGAAGGCTTTGAAATAGAGAAGATCCAAGACAAAGTCGAAGATATTCTTATGAAAACAGGTAATACAAATGTTGCCAGGGCTTATATCCGTTATCGTTTCCAACATGAGATTATTCGTAATCAGGAGAAAGCCAAAAATGACACTAACAAATTGTTCTCGGAATACCTTGGCTTAGGTACTTGGGAGATAAAAGAGAATTCTAATATGGGATTTTCTGTTCAGGGTCTGAATAGATTCGTTACTAGTAAGGCGACCAATGCTTTTTGGCAATCTATGCTCCCGGCTGAAGTAGGCAAAGCTCATGATTCCGGGGCTCTTCATAATCATGATATGGGAGATCTTGCCCCCTACTGTGTAGGTTGGGATCTTAAGGATCTCTTGCTTGTAGGTTTTAGGGGGGCGGAAGGCAAGACAACCTCTAAACCTGCTAAGCATTTTCGTTCTGCTCTCGGACAGATCGTGAATTTTGTCTATACTCTTCAGGGGGAAGCTGCTGGTGCCCAGGCTCTTTCGAGTTTTGACACTTATCTTGCTCCTTTCGTCAGAGTAGACAAACTGGATTATAAACAAGTCAAACAAGGGATTCAGGAATTTATTTTTAATGTTAATGTTCCGACCAGAGTAGGATTCCAATCTCCTTTTTTCAATATTACTCTTGATGTTCGGGCAGATGAATCATCTATTAAGGATGAGCCGGCGATTGTGAACGGGAAACTCTTGGAGACTCCTTATCGTGATTATCAGGCAGAGATGGATATAATTAATTTAGCATTCTGTGAGGTAATGTTAGAAGGCGATGCTGATGGGAATATTTTCAGCTTTCCTATTCCTACCTATAATATTACGAAAGGTTTTGACTGGAACAGCGAAGTATCCAAAGCTATCTTCATGATGACTGATAAATATGGTATTCCTTATTTTGCTAATTTTATTAATTCCGATATGAATCCCGAAGATGCCAGAAGTATGTGCTGTCGTCTTCGTCTAGATAACAGAGAACTGAGGAAACGCGGGGGAGGTCTTTTCGGAGCGAATCCTCTTACCGGCAGCATTGGAGTGGTAACCTTAAATCTGCCTCTCTATGGATATTTGGCTAAGGGTAACTGGGATCAGTTTATAGCTTTAATCGATCACCACATGAATATCGCCCGGGCCTCTTTAAAGACCAAACGTAAGGTCCTGGAAAGGCTAACCGATAATGGATTATATCCCTATACTAAATTTTATTTAAGAGATATTAAGAAGCGTTTCGGTAAATATTGGACCAATCATTTTTCGACCATTGGACTGGTAGGAATGAATGAAGCCATTCGCAACTTTACTACTGATGCAGATAATATTGCCACAGCATTTGGTCAGAACTTCGCTAAAGAAACTCTTAATTATATGAGAAACAGGATTCAGGAATTCCAGGAAGAAGACGGTGATCTTTATAATCTGGAAGCTACGCCGGCGGAAGCTACCAGTTATCGCTTGGCCAAAATTAATAAGAAACAATATGCCGATATTATTACGGCAGGGGAAAATGAACCTTACTATACTAACTCGACTCATCTACCGGTCGGGCATACCAGTGACCTTTTTAAGGCTGTTGAATTACAGAATGATCTTCAAATTCTCTATACCGGCGGTACGGTTCTCCATGGTTATCTGGCTGAAAGTCTGGATGACTTGGCAGTGGCTAAGGCCTTAGTGCGTAAGGTTTTTGAAAACTTTGAACTTCCGTATTTTACTTTGACCCCGACCTTTAGTATCTGTGAAGACCACAAGTATATTAAGGGTGAGCATTTTAGCTGCCCGACCTGTGGCAAGGATACTTTAGTCATGACCAGGGTTACCGGTTTCTATAGACCGATTTCGGCTATGAATCCGGGCAAACAGGAAGAAAAGAAGGAAACTGTCAAGTATAAAATCGATGGGATTACCCCCAGTTTGTTCGATGGGGTAGCTAAGTAGGGTTAGTTTCTAATGCTGCTACGCCCTAATGTGATAATGCAAATTGTTTGGTCAAGGTGCAGTAGTCAAACTAAAAGTACAATTTCTAAGGTACTTGAGATGAAAGTACTTCGCCACTAATTTAGATGAAACTAACTTACTCGTATCTCACTTAACGTTGCTTTCTCTGTAATTGTGTTTTTTGACCTTTTGTAGCAAGAACCAGCTTAATATTACTGCAGGTTAGTATGCAAATGGGTTGTATTAGTAATCTCTATAAAGTTTTAGAATGGTAAAGAGGAGATTTGATTATATGGCAGCTAAAATAAAGTGTCCTAATTGTGGTAGTTCAGAAATAGGAAAAGGAAAATTAAGTGGCTATGCTGCGATACATCCTGTAGGAAAAGTTTTGTCCATGGGAAGTACGATAATTGTAGATGTTTGTACAGAATGTGGTCTGATTATCCAAATGAAAGCCGAAAAACCTCATAGATTTAAAAATACAGTTTGGCGGTGAGAATATTATGCTAATGGATATTGAACCATTTTCTTTAGTGGATTATCCCGGTCATATTGTTGCAACGGTCTTTTTCGGGGGCTGTAATTTCCACTGCGGGTATTGCCATAATCCTGCTCTAGTAAAATTTAAGGAGAAGTCAAGGACTTCTCCTTCTAAAATTATGGACCTGCTTAAGATTAGAAAGGGGTTGCTTGATGGAGTATGTATTACGGGTGGGGAACCACTTTTGTCGCCGGAGCTTTTACCTTTATTGAGGAAAGTAAAAGAGTTCGGACATGAGTCAGACTTTAAAATAAAACTAGATACCAATGGCAGTAATCTAAAAAAGCTTCAGGAAGCGGCACCTTATCTGGATTATATCGCTATGGATATTAAAGCTACACCGGAGAGATATGATGAATTGACTTGCTGTAAGAACGGCTGGGGAAAAGTAAAAAGGACTATAGAGTGGATAAAAGAAAGCGGCATTTCCTATGAGTTCCGAACAACGGTGATGCCTGTGTGGCATACCCATGAGGATCTGAAGACCATCCGTATTTTTCTGGGAGAAGGAACTAACTGGATTCTCCAGCAGTTTCGGCACCCTCCCGGAGGGGTATTGGACGGTAAAGTTTATGAGGCTTACCCCGATTCCTGGCTGAAAGAGATAGGACAGAAGTTGAATTGTCAGGTCAGGGGATTGTCCTGAAGTATTTCTAAGTATAGTCTATCTTGTTATCTGAAGAAGGAACATGTCGATAAATCCCACTTTTATAAAAAAATCCCAGCAAAGGAAAGGTATTGTTTTAGTTATGTCGAATTGCTAAATAAATAATTTTGTCGTTTAGGTGATAAGGTATGACTATCTTTGTTAAGGGTCAGGAAGGCAATAATGATGAAATATTCATTACTTTTAAGTTTACTGCAGATAGAGTTCAAAGAATAAAAACAGTTGCAGGCAGTAAATGGGATGCAACAAAAAGGCAATGGGTTATATCGTTAAGAGAAGACACATTGAAGGTTCTAGAGGAAGTGTTCGAAGAGGAATTGATTTACGAGCCTTTTTTGAAGGAGAAAGTAGGGGCTATTTTACATGCCAAGCTTAGGGATAATCTATTGGCAAAAATGGATGAAGAACTAATTCTTAGGGGATATGGTAGACCCACCCGTAAGAACTATATGGGTCATATTCGAAGATTTCTTAGCTATCAATTAATGGATTACAGGAATTTAACGAATGATGACGTTAGGAAGTATTTAGTATACTCACTTGAAGAAAAGAATGCCTCTCACTCTTTTACTAATCAGGCTGTAAGTGCAATAAAGTTTCTTTTTAACCATGTATTAAAAAGACAAGGAATAGATATTTGTTTGCCACGCCCCAAAAGAGAAAAGGTACTTCCAGATATTTTAAGTCAAGATGAGATATATAAGATATTTAATTCCTTAGAAAACATTAAACATAAGGCTATATTCTATGTAACATATTCTGCGGGACTAAGAGTTAGTGAAGTGATAAGCCTTAAAGCTTACGATATAGATAATAATAGAATGCTCATTCATGTTAGGCAAGCTAAAGGACGCAAGGATCGCTATACCTTACTTTCTGAAACAACCCTAGGCATCTTAAGACAATACGCTACTAAATATAAAATTGGCGAATGGCTATTTCAAGGACAAAAGGAAGATAACCATATATCTGAAAGGACTGTGCAAAAAATTTTTAAAGATGCGTGTCAAAAGGCTGGCATTAAAAAGAATGTTTCTGTTCATACCCTAAGGCATTCGTTTGCTACCCACCTCCTCGAAGCAGGCACGGATTTGAGATATATTCAAGAATTGCTGGGACATAGTAATTCGAAAACGACAGAGATTTATACACATGTTACCAAAATGGATCTCGCTAAAATTAGGAGCCCTTTAGATTCATTAAAAATGTAGGGAAAGTTTATTTTCCCGTACTAACTTCGGGAAATATCCCAAATTAAGATTTAACCCGCAATAAGTGCGGGAGAAAGACGTTATCCGAAACCGTACGCAAGGCCGTGCGTCCATGCGCGGATTAGGTATTAGTGGTGGCTACGCATTGGTAGTATTATGCACAGCACTTAACCGAATGGGACTTATCTTAATTGCATATTGAATAGGAAGAATTTCAACAACCCAATATCATTAGAATTTACCTTGTTGTAATAAACGCCTAAAGGAGGATTTTGAATGAAACGATTTATCATGTTATTAGGCTTAATCTTAGTCCTCAGCCTTTTACCTGCTTGCTCGTCAAAGCCTTCCTTAAAACTAATAGATTCAACTGTTAGTATCGTTAACGACAAAAGCAAGACAGGTTCAATAGGCATTACAATTGGGGACAAAAAGGGACAAATGATTGTACCGACGGCGTTGTATTATGAGTTTGTAATCAAAAATGTTGGGAATAGAACCATCGGAGAAAAAGGAATGAGAATAGCAATTGTACCTAATGACAAATTGAAAGCTAAATCCGAAGAAATTATGGGGTTTAATATTTATGATCCTATTTCATATGAAGGGACAGGGCTAGGATATGGGGGCGGGGGTTCTGCTCATTCAATACTTAGGCCCGGTGAAGAAGGAACATTTAGTATTTACTATCTATTAGGTGTAAACGAGGAAAACCCAAACGTAGCGGTTATGACTCCGCCGAGGGAAAGATTAAAAGAACTCAAGGATAACTCCTTGGATGTTACTTTGGTAGGATTCACGGAAATGAAGAAATATCCCATTTTGATTTGAATATAGAACAATGATATAGAGGATAGTGTAATCGCGTTAGTATGAATTATTCTTATGTTGCGTATTAAATTGCTGAGGCTCAAGGGGCCGCCGTCCATGGTGGCCTCTGGATATCGGGGCGTACGGCATCGGATAACAGAGGAGTCCCGCAACTAGAGGATGATGAATGTGGTTGGGACGCTGCGGGACTCCTCGGGACGTTAGACGAAACCGCTAAGTCATTATATTATTATTTAACGTGCTGTTTGAAGTAGTTTTTATGGAATTTGTACAAGAAAAAGAGAGGATTACAATGCTAAATACTCACAAATTTCTTAAGTGGTATGAGAAAAATAAAGATAAATATGTAAATATTGAAATGGCAGGAAGGATTTTTGGTGGGAGTATAGATGAGTCCCCCCAAAAACCACGTGAATACTTTCTAACAGAGGATGAATTTAAGTTGCATTTTGCTACTACAGAAGTCCTAACAATAATTAATCCTTCTTCTTTTGAGATAGGGAGTTATCAAGAACTGATTATTCCTAGGGCTGATAAAGTTAGTTTTGGTTGGCATTATTATGGACGCTCTCAAACACCAGAAAACTGGTGTATCGAGACGTTTGAATTAATTGAGGACATGGTGCAATATACTAGATCCGGCCCCCTGAATCCTATGATCAGTAGTTTTACTTTTCAAGAAGGGGCATTTGTTCGATTATTTTAACTTTACCTACTAAATTATTGAGTGATGGGTCTATTGTGAATGCTAGTCTTAACCGCGGCATCGTCTAACAACGTGTTCCCAAAATCTGGGGGAATATGAATGTAGTAACCAGACTTCGGGAACACGCGGCACGTTATGTAAAATTTGTCGCAAAGACCGCGCCGTCCTGGCGCGGAGGTAGACTTTGTAAAGGTAATATGAATAGTTTTTATTACGAAATACAAGTTCCATCTGAAACTTGATATAATTGCTATGATACAATGATAATGACAAAATATTATGTAAATTTACGGAGGAATGCAGTGTGTTTAAACGTCTAATAATAAAAGAGTGGAGGCAATTTTTTGATATAGATATTTCTTTTCATCCACACTTAACAGTACTAACAGGAGCAAATGGAGCAGGCAAAACAACAATATTGAATTTGCTAGCAAATCATTTTGGGTGGGATTCACAATTCGTTAGTTCATATACAAAAGACAAAAGAACAGGATTACTTAGATATAGCAATAGTATCAATGAATTAGGTGATAAAATCAGGAGATTTTTTATAAAGAAGGTTGACTCAGTACCAAAAAATCAAATAGGTGAGATTCAGTACGATAATGATGTTATAAGCAATCTAACACTACCTGACACTGTAAACCCAACCTACCCAGTAAATATCTCTAATAGACAGAGTATTTCAGGAGTATATATAAACTCACATCGTCCTACTTTTCCATATCGAGCAATAAAAGCTATCCCAACACAAGTTATGAATAGAAGTCAAATATATAATAAGTATTTTGGTTTTACAAAGACATTTGTGCTAGACACATATCGGAATCCTGCTGAAACATCTGCTACTAGTTTGATTAAAGAAACGATAGCATCATTGGCGATGTTCGGTTATGGGAACAAAGCAGTATCTTCCAATGAAGAGGCAAGACAATTATTTGAGGATTATGAGAGAATTTTGCAAATAGTCTTACCGCCTAAGTTAGGCTTTGAAAAGATCAAGGTTGAAATTCCAGAGGTTATTTTGTGCACTAGATCGGGGGATTTTCCTATAGATGCAGTTTCAGGAGGAATCTCTTCGATAATTGATATAACTTGGCAACTTTTTATGTACGCTGACCCCAAACAAAGATTTGTTGCTGTAATAGATGAGCCGGAAAATCATCTTCATCCTGAACTGCAAAAATCATTATTACATAATTTAATAAAAGCATTTCCAAATGTTCAGTTTATTGTTGCAACGCATAATCCATTTATGATTAGTGCGGAAAAAGACTCAAATGTTTATGTTTTAGACTATAACGAAGAGAACAAAGTCTACTCTCTAATGTTGGATTATGTTAATCGATCAGGAACAGCTAATGCAATTCTTCGCGAAGTATTAGGTATTGGATCTTCAATGCCTTTTTGGGCGGAGGATATGCTAGTAGACATAGTAAATAGATACAGTACTATTGAACTAACAAGTGAAAGCCTAGATAATCTGAGAAAAGAATTAACTCATATAGGTCTGGATTTATATATTCCTGAGACTATTGCTAAAGTTGTGGAGGGGAAAAAGAATGATCAAATTATCCAAACTCCCTAAACCACAAGTATTAGTTGATAGTGCTGAAGAATGGACTAGAGAATACTGTGATTGTTTAACACAAGGGGTAAAGCCTAGTTCTGAAATTGCTTATAGATATAAAAATGAAGAAATAAAGACTACTTTGGAAACAGAAACAAATGGAAAGTGTGCATATTGTGAAAGTAAGATGAAGCATATTTCTTATGGGGACATTGAACATATTCTTCCCAAGAATTCTGGGGCAAGGCCAGATTTATATGTAGAATGGACAAACCTTACCCTTGCATGTGAGCAGTGTAATAGAACTGGGAAGCGTACATACTACGACCCGGCTAAACCATTAATTAACCCTTATCATGATGACCCAGATGACCATTTCCAGGTATTGGGCCCTATAATTCGTTATCAACTTGGGAATGAAAGAGCTTTTATTACTGAAAACACGCTAAAATTAAACAGGCCAGAACTGATTACCCGTCGTCTTGACCGTTTAAACTCTGTTGAGAATCTTTTGTTTAGCTGGGAAAGAGAAGAAGAGGGTACTATAAAGGATATTTTGGCTGACCAATTGATTCAAGAGTGTATGCCAGATAAGGAATATAGCTGTGTCGTAAAACATTTTCTTATAGCTAGAGGATTCCCCATGAATATAGCCTCCTAGAAGGACTAAGAGTATTGAGCAGTTCATTACTAATTATGTTTAAAAGGGGCCGACGTCCTGTCGGCCTCTGAATTATAGGGCGACAAACTTCACTTAACAGAGTGTTCCCAAAATCTGAGAGAATATGAACGTAATAACCAGACTTCGGGAACACTCGGGACGTTATGCGAAACTGGGTTGATGTAATCCTGATTCCGCTCGGGCGGTATGCAAGTCATAATAAAATAACCAAGGCTAGGGGACTCGTTCAAGGTTATGCCGGTTCTAGGTGAAAGTAGATTTTGTGCTGTCACTGTGGCAAAATATCTGGGGTATTCTGTTTTATCATATTGGCTAGTAACGGATTTGCTGGGTCTGGTTTGGGGTATTCCTATGTGGAGGTCACCTT
>CALBJS010000004.1 GCA_937892995.1 uncultured Peptococcaceae bacterium
AATGATTGGGCGCTCTTTTTGCTTTGTCTAACTATAATCTAAAAAAAGTAGCCCTTTCCTGCCATGCACCCTACTATATAAATTTGAATTCTCGTGAAGAAGAAAAAGTCGAGGCCAGTAAATCACGTCTTCTCCAAACCGCAAGGATTGCCAAGATATTAGGTGCAACAAGCATAATTTTTCATCCTGCTTTTTATGGTGAAGATAGTAGTGAGATAGTTCTGAGTAAAGTACTTAGGGAACTTACCGAGGTCAGGGAGGAATTAGATAAGGAAGGCAATCAGGTTATTCTTAGGCCTGAGACTACGGGAAAGCCTTCCCAGTTTGGAGATTTACGGGAAACTATCAGGTTAGCACAAGAGATTCCTGGGGTGCTACCATGTATAGATTTCAGTCATCTACATGCCAGAGGTAAGGGGATGTTTAATACTTATGATGGATTCTGTATGATGTTGGAAGAAACGGCAGAGGGGTTGGGGGAGAGCTGGATAAGTAATGCCCATTTTCATATTTCCGGTATAGAATATGGTGAGAAAGGTGAGAAGAGACATCTTGTTTTTCGAGAAGCGGATTTAGACTTTGAAGGATTGTTAAAAGCCTTATTGAGTTTCGGAATAAGCGGAACAGTGATTTGTGAAAGTCCTAATCTTGAAGAAGATGCCCTTCTACTTCAAAAAACATATACATGCTTGCAGGGGAAGGATTAAGTTTTTACTTTATTTTGTATCTTTTGGTGGTGGTTCTCTAATGGGAATCATTTTCTTTTGAAGAGAAATTATAATCCTTAGCAGGAATTATTACCTTTGTAAGGAAAAGGTATTCTCTTAGGGGTGAAATAAATGGATTTGGGTGAAGAGAAGATTTTCAGGGCTGCTATCTTGAATATTCCTCGAATCGGTAGTCAAAGATTACGGCGGATTCTTGCTTTTTATGGAAGTGCCCAAAATGCGTGGGAAGCAAAGGGAAAGCGTTGTTCGGAATTCGGAGATAATTCCTGGCTAAAGGATTTTTTTCAGGCTAGGGAGAAGATCGATCCGGAAAAGGTAGGGTTAAGGCTTAAAAGAGAGAATATTTCTTTGGTTGCCCTGGGAGAAGAAAAATATCCATGCTTATTGGCAGAATGTCCTGATGCACCTCCACTGCTTTTTTACAAGGGTGTTCTCAAGCGGGGGCAGGAAGGATTAGCTATAGTAGGTTCACGGCGGGCCACTCCTTATGGGAAAGCCGCAGCTTCTTATTTAGCAAAGACACTTGTTGAATCTGATTATGTAATTGTTAGTGGATTAGCTCGGGGTATTGATACTGCGGCTCACCAAGGTGCTATCGAAGGCAATGGAATTACCTGGGCGTTTTTGGCAGGGGGATTAGATAATATTTATCCTGCTGAGAATATTAATCTTGCCCGAATAATTATGGAGAAAGGGGCTTTAATCAGTGAGTATCCTCCGGGAATGCCCGCTGAGTCTGGTCATTTTCCTGCTCGCAATCGACTAATTAGCGGTTCTTCCAGGGGAGTGATAGTTGTTGAAGCTGCTCAAAGAAGTGGTTCTCTCATCACAGCAGACTTCGCACTGGAGCAAGGCAGGGAAGTATTTGCTGTCCCCGGTCCGATCTTTAGTGAACAGAGCAGGGGTACACATAATTTATTGAAAATGGGTGCGAAGCTGGTAGCGGAAAAAGGAGATATCTTTGGTGAATTACCTTTATTCTCTAATATTGAAACGATGGTAAAAGCAGATGAAAAACCCTGCAGAGATGATTGCACCCCAATAGGCAAGAATGAAAAAGATAAGAATTGGGAGATAATCCTCAGGTTTCTAAGTGATCTTCCTCTTCATATTGATAGACTTACTGCTTTATGTCCGCTTCCCGCCTATGAAATTGCTCTTGGCTTGCTGGAGTTACAGCTTGCCGGGGAAATTATCCAAATGCCTGGCCAGCATTATGTTTTAGATCGTAGAAATTGAGTTTTGAGTTTTTGAGTTTAATACTTGCAGAAATTATTTATAATATAGCTGCAAGGGACTTTTAAGAATTGTAAAATAAATAATATCATATTGAAGCGAATTTTTTTGAGGTGAATTATGGGAAAAACCCTAGTTATTGTAGAGTCTCCAGCTAAAGCAAAATCTATAAGTAAATTTTTATCTAAGAACTATACAGTTAAGGCTTCAATGGGACACCTAAGAGATCTTCCCAAAAGTCAGATTGGTGTTGATATCGATAATGATTTTGAGCCTAAGTATATTGCCATTCGGGGACGAGGAGAGGTAGTGAAAGAATTAAAGGCTGCGGCTAAAGCCGCCGACAAGGTTCTTCTTGCTTCCGACCCAGATAGGGAAGGCGAGGCAATAGCATGGCATCTGGCTCATCTTTTAGGCTTAGATCTTAATGAGAGCAGCAGGGTTGAGTTTCATGAGATTACCAAACCGACGATTCAAAAGGCTGTTAAGAATGCCAGAAAAATAGATATGCATCGAGTGGATGCTCAACAAGCTCGGAGGGTCTTAGATCGTTTGGTAGGTTATCAACTTAGTCCGCTTCTGTGGAGGAAAATTAAAAAAGGTTTAAGTGCCGGACGTGTTCAGTCTGTTGCGGTTAGGCTGATTTGTGACAGAGAAGAGGAAATACGAGTTTTTGAGCCGGTGGAATATTGGACTTTGGCTGCAGAATGTCTTTGTGATGGCGGAAGTTTTGTAGCAAAACTCATTCATAAGTTAGGTAAAAAGATCACCATTTCCAGCCAACAGCAAATGGAAATGGTTCTCAAAGAACTAAAGGCTGCCCAATATGAAATCAAGGAGATAAAAACTAAGGAAAAGAAAAAACAACCTGCTCCGCCATTTACG
>CALBJS010000005.1 GCA_937892995.1 uncultured Peptococcaceae bacterium
AATAATTATGTTAAGCTCAATAAGAGCTTAATAATTATGTTATTGAAAATGACAATGGTAACAAAGTAAAAAATAATATTTCGGGCGAAGGCGATTCATCCATCCTAGTCCCTGTTTACACAGTCACTGGGGTGAGTGCCACTTCAGCCAAGGGGTCTTATAAAGCGGGTGACCCCATAGAGGTCACTATCACTTTTAATGGTAGAGTTAAGGTTACAGGGGTACCGCTGCTCCGTCTGCAAGTAGGGGAAATTGGGCGAGATGCCGTTTATCTGGGAGGAGATGGCACAACCACATTAACCTTTGCCTATACTGTCAAACCTGGAGATACTAGTACCCGTCTCGATTATGCAGGAGTAGATGCTCTTAAACTTAATGGGGGAAGCATTACAGTCAAGAATTATTCGTCGAATGCCAAACTAACTCTGCCGGTACCCGGGGAGGTGGGCTCACTTAGTCACAGTAAAGAAATTATTATCGATACCACTGCCCCTAGGGCACTTAACATCTCGGCTCAGAATGTTATTGTCGGGGGAGGAAGTGCTATTCTTACCGCGGTAGATGGCCCACTTTCCGATGAGTCCTGGGAGGATATTCTTCAGGTGATTAAAGCTAATACCGAAGCAGGTTTATATTGGATTAAAGGTATTAATGCCGCTGATCTTAATCTGCTTCCTGAAGCTGACGGGGTGACGGCGGTATTAAGTAATAGCAATTCAGCTAGGGCGGAGATAACTGCGGACTTTCTGATTCCTGCCGCCAAGGTCGTTGATAGAGCGGGAAATAAGGCCGTAGAGGACATTACGGTTGATTCTTATTTTCCGAGGATGATTACTGGGGTAAGCTCATTACATGATGACAGGTATTATTATAAAGAAGGAGAAGAAATTTCGATTACCGTTAACTTCGATAGAGATGTAGAAGTTGAAGGAACTCCTACTTTAAAATTGGAGTTAGGAACAGGAAATAGCCTGGCATACTATACAGAAGGAAGTGGTTCAACGCAATTAATCTTTACCTATACAGTTCAGCCCAGGGATACCAGTGAAGACCTTGATTATCTCGGGACGGATGCCCTCCAATTAAATGAAGGTACAATAAAGGTTAGGGAGACCCAGATAAATGCTAATCTTACTCTGCCTGCTCCGGGGAAAACAGGATCGTTATCTCAGAATAATATTATTATCGACACTACCGCTCCAACGGAGATCCTTATTTCCTCACAAGATATCATACCGGCTAATGGAAATGTGACATTAACAGCGGTCGGCGGCCCTTTAAGTGATGATTCTTGGGTAAATATCCTTAAATGTATCAAGAGTAGGCCAATCTTGGATGGCTGGGTATCTGGGATTGAAGTCAAGAATGATCTTACGATTTCAATTGCGGATGATGGAATGACTGCTACTCTTAATAATGAAAATAAAAAGAATGCAGCGATTATCAACGCAGATTTTATAATTCCTGCTGCCAAGGTCGTAGATAGGGCAGGAAACGTTGCTTCAGAAGATACCGTCATTGACGCCAAAAAATAGTTGGTTTTTAGGACTATTCATGAATAATTATTGAGCCAGGTAAGATAATAAAAATAAAATATGTAGAAATCAAAAAACACAATACTGCATATTGCAGTATTGTGTTTTTTGCAGTATATTATTAGTAGAGGCTATTACAGAAGTTTGGAGCATTTTTAGGAGGAAATATGAAAAAAAATAAAAGATATTCTCCGCGGCACTCTCCAGCTTTTATTCTCCTTTTTCTTGCCGGGGGGCCTAATTATGGGGGAGCGATCTTGAAGATGATGGAGGAGGAAATTCCTTACTTCTTAGGGGATAGCTCTATGGTCTATAGGATGCTTCAGGAACTTGAGGAAGAGGGAGCGGTGGAAATCGAGTGGAAAATCCCCGACACGGGGCGGCCGGTTAAGTATTATTATCTAACAACAGAAGGCTGGAAACAGTTATTGGAATCGGAAGATGATATCAGGAGACGAATAGATAACCACTTGTTTTTCCTGAATAAATTACAAAAGGAAAAGGAAAAAAGAACAAATCATAATAATTAGCAACTTAAGCAAGATAAATAGGATGAGAATTAACGATTATGCTTTCTATTACAATCAAAATAAAAAAACATAAGGAGGAATATCAAAATGCAAGCATCTATCTATGAGTACATGAAAGTCGGAGTAGTACATTTTAAGGCATTTCCGGAATGTGTCAATGGTGTAGGACCTGTTGTAGAAACTGTTCGTAAACTTTGCGAAGATGATTTCTTCACAGCCATTGAAATGGGGACGGTTAAAGATATTAAACAACGTACCGAAGCAGCCAAGCTCCTTGAAATCTCAGGATTGGAAGTAGCCTACGGTTGCCAACCTACTCTCTTTCCTAACAAGTTAAGCCTTAATCATCTGGATAAAGGCGAAAGGAAAAAAGCAATCAAAGCTGTTTTCAATTGTCTAAAAGAAGCTCATGACCTAGGAGCAACCTCGGTAAGAATTCCCGCAGGTAAAGACCCAGGGCCGGAAAAAAGAGAAGAAGCTAAGAAATTACTGATTGATTCCCTGTCCCAGATTCTCGATAAAGCTAAAGAAACGGGGAATCCGCTTGTAACCTTAAAAATATTTGATAGGGATAAAGACAAAGAATCGCTTATCGGCCCTGTTGATGATGCCTTGGATATTGCGGAAGCACTTTGCCCTAGTTATGAAAAATTTGGACTTTTAACAGACCTCTCTCATTTCCCGCTTTTAGGGGAAGATCCTGCAGTGACTTTACCGAAACTTGCGAAGTATGTAAAAGCATTTCATATTGGTAACTGTGTTTACAAAGACCCACTTCATGTTCTTTATGGTGATCTGCAACCTAGGTTCGGGGTAGAAGGTGGGGAAGTAGATATGCCTATGGTCAGTAAGTACTTTAGAGTCCTAAAAGACTTGAACCTTATCGGACCGGATAAGAGACCTATCCTAAGTGCCGAAGTACGTCCTCTTCTTCCGATGGAGACCTCGGAACTGATTCTGGCTAATTGCAAGCGCGTTATTAAGGAAGCTTGGGCCTTGGCTTAAGTACACAAAAAAAGGTAGAATCTTGAAACATTCTAGAAGAGTGAAGCTGATGATCAAACCATTTGGTCATCAGCTTTTTTGGAAGAATAATTAAGGCACCCTTGTAACTATTGACCTATTAATGAAATTCTTAGAAATTGAATATATCAGATGATTCTGATATGATAGCTTTGAATTAATCTCGAGTTTTTCCTGCTATATGAAGGAACTAATTGGCATTAACTAATGTATATAAGGAGGTTTTAAGATGGATAGGTTAAGAGAAAAAGTAAAGGAAACTTATGCTAGAGCAATCAGGACCTCAAATAGTTGTTGCGGGAGTTCCTGTTGTTGTTCCTCCGATGGAAAACCTAACGATGGAAAATGCGATCCTATTACAACTGATCTCTACAGCCCTTCAGAACTAGGTGAAATGAACGAAGATCTAATTGTAACTTCCTTTGGTTGTGGTAATCCT
This sequence comes from uncultured Peptococcaceae bacterium, assembly GCA_937892995.1. Classification (GTDB taxonomy): domain Bacteria; phylum Bacillota; class Desulfitobacteriia; order Desulfitobacteriales; family Syntrophobotulaceae; genus CALBJS01. The sequence continues at coordinate 3,528 of CALBJS010000005.1, forward strand.
ACTTCTTTGATAGAACTCAGAGAAGGTGAGGTCGTCTTGGATCTTGGCAGTGGGGCAGGTTTGGATGTCTTGCTCTCGGCAAAGAGAGTCGGTCCTACAGGAAAGGCATATGGATTGGATATGACGGATGAAATGCTGGAAGCGGCAAGGGAAAATCAGTTAAAACACGGCATCACCAACGCTGAGTTCTTACAAGGCCATATTGAAGACATCCCTCTGCCGGCAGCAAGTGTAGATGTGATAATCTCTAATTGTGTTATTAATCTTTCCGGGGATAAAGATAAAGTCCTCCAGGAGGCTTTTCGGGTCTTAAAACCAGGTGGTAGATTTGCAGTATCCG
>CALBJS010000006.1 GCA_937892995.1 uncultured Peptococcaceae bacterium
GCCGTAGTATCCTTTTGCTCATCTAAAAACAAAGAATGTTCAGGCATAACAATATGCACCCTAGCATATTCCACGCCCTCAAGGGTTTCAATCGTTTTTTCCAGTTCATTCTGAAGCCCTAAGATATATCTTAGTCTCCGGTCTTTGTCAGTATCGCCAATCCTCATCTGATTCAGATTCTCAAAGCTAAAAGTGCTCTCTTTAGGAAGGCCCGCATTAGCCAATTGAAGTCTTGCCTCGGAGACATCTTTTTGCGGGACGAGGATGGTAGAGCTGCCGTCGGCAAGCTTATATTCTACTTTTAACTCTTTGAGTTTAGCAGTGATAGAACCTGCTTCATTAGCATCCAGCTTATTAAATAAGACAACATACTGCGGACGGCTGGCCCAGAAAATAAGAGTGAATAAAGCAGTGGCAACAACAAGAGGAGCCACCACCAGAACAACCTTCTGTGGGCTAGTTAGTTTTTTCCAGTAGTTTTGTATGGAATTAAGTAATTCAGTTAAGGAAAAATTCAACTAATTCTCCCCCCAGAATGTTATATTTGCATACGCATTATTTCGTGATAAGCATCTAGAACTTTATTGCGGACTGTTACCGCTAAGCCTAAAGTCAGGCTTGCCTTTTCCATAGCAATAACAGGTGTATGAAAATCATCCGTCTGACCTGAAACTAGGGCTAGAGTCGCTTGCCCTGCTTCTATTTGTGAATTTTCCAGGTTAGTTACTGCTTCTTTGAGAAAAGTAGTGAAATCTTTTTTGCCTTGGTTTCCAGCTTGGACTCCTATGATTTTCTCCTTGTTATCCAAGGAAGAAATTGGAGGTATAGGAGCTAATGGCCCAATTGAATTACTCATTCATCTTACCCCTTTCCGATCTCCAGTGCTTTGGCTGCCATAGCTTTGCTGGCATTCAAGGCCGTTACATTGGCCTCATAAGCCCTAGAAGCCGAGATCATATCTATCATTTCCTCCACAATATTGACATTGGGATAACGTACATATCCTACCGGAATTCCCGGTTCGGCTACTTTGGCCGCATCAGGTGAATCAGGATCATACTCTAATCTAAAAGGTGCCTTATCTTCGATAACCTTAGTCACCTGTACTCCTTCACTGCTTAACCTCTGTCGGGCACCTTTATACAGGGTTGTAAAATCCCCCTTAGGAGGACGAGAGGAGAAAACGGCCACCTCTCTTCGGTAGGGAATAGGATTACCTCCTGCGGTGGTCAGACCTGTATTGGTAGTATTCTGATTCGCAATATTATTAGCTATTAAGTCCAATCGCAATCTCTGAGCTGTAAGAGCAGAAGTACTAATATTCATCCCCGTAAAGAGACCCATAACACTACCTCCTTGTTACACATTCTAGAATTACTTGGCCTATATCGGGCAATAATTCAATCCTATCTGCCAAGCCGGCTTCAACAATAGAGCGGGGCATCCCGTATACTATACAAGTCTTCTCGGATTCTGCTATGGTAAATGCCCCTTGGGCTTTCAATTCTTTAATACCCTGAAGACCATCATTTCCCATCCCGGTCATCACTACACCTAAGACGCCCGGACCAACCGTTTTAGCTAAAGACATAAGCATTACATCTACTGAAGGTTTATACAGAGTAGCTAAAGGTGATTTCTGGCTGACCTGAGCTATCAGTCCACTTCTACCTTTCGTAACTTGGAACTGTTTACCTGAAGGCCCAATATACACTGTCCCCGGCTTTAATTCTTCGTCATTCTCCGCTTCCTTAACCCTAACTTCACAAATTCCATCCAGTCTAGCGGCTAAGGAGGCTGTAAAACCTGGCGGCATATGCTGAGCTACCAACACAGGAACTGGAAAATTCTTGGGAAGCTTACTTAAAACATTCTGCAAGGCCGTCGGCCCTCCGGTCGAAGTTCCTATCCCCACTATTTCTACCCGATGACGGGGATAAGGTCCTTGAAATCCTAAACCCTTATTTGTACCCGGAGGTTCTAGTGCCGCTGCCGATTCTTCCATCCTGAGATATACGGGTTTCCTAGTGGTTAAAGGTTTTTTCAAAATCTCTAAGCCTCTTTGAGGTAAACGGGCTGGATCTATCCCCGAGACACTCTTGACTTTAAAAACAATATCCTCGGAGAGAGTTAACAGGTCATCACCCTTTTGTCCCGAGGGTTTAGCTACTACCTCAACCGCCCCCAAGTCAAAAGCCTTCATCGTCAGTTTGACTCCAGCAGTGGTTAGGGCACTGAGAACTATAATCGGGGTAGGCTGCCAGCGCATGATTTCTTCTAGAGCTTGAAGCCCATTCATCACCGGCATTTCTACATCCATGGTGACAACATCGGGTTTTAAGGCCTGAAGCTTCAAAATCCCTTCTCGACCGTCGCAAGCAGTATCCACGACTTGAATATCAGGATCGCTACTAAGGATTTTCTTTAAAGACATCCTGATAAACGGAGAATCATCTACTATAAGTACCCTGATAGGCTTACGCGGTTTGTTCATTTACCATATCTCCACCCATTAATTGGCCGAGATTAAGAAGTATAAGTAATCTCTCTCCGATTTTTCCTACTCCGCGAATAAAGTTAGAATCCATCCCCAGAGCTACCGGCGGTGGAGGTTCTATGGCTTCACTATCCAGTCGCAAAACCTCGGTGACTCCATCGACCCTAACTCCGAAAACTTTGCCATTAACAGATCGGAAGAGCGTCGTGT
>CALBJS010000007.1 GCA_937892995.1 uncultured Peptococcaceae bacterium
AGTATATCCTGTACCACGACATTTAGAACATCCTTTCGGTCCGTAAATAAATTCGACATTTTCCCAATTAAAAGCTTCCTTTATATCGGGCGATACTGAGCACATCTCCTTGCAACTAGGACATAACTTTCGGACTAATCTTTGGGCGAGAACCCCACAGACAGAGGCGGCAATCAAATAAGGTTCAATGTCCATATCTAACATTCTAGCCAGAGCTTCTGCCGCAGTATTGGTATGAACGGTAGATAAGACCAAATGTCCAGTTAGGGCTGCTGCTGTTGCGATCCTGGCTGTTTCTTTATCCCTAATCTCCCCGACCATGATGATATCGGGGTCTTGACGAAGAATGGCCCGGAGTCCCCCTGCAAAATCAAGTCCTATCTTGGTATTTACTTGAGCTTGGTTCACCCCGGGAAGTCTGTATTCTACAGGGTCTTCAATAGAAACAATATTAAGGGTTTCGGACTGTAATTCGCGGAGGAGGGCATACAAGGTGGTTGTTTTTCCACTCCCTGTTGGTCCAGAGACCAAGATCAGTCCGTGGGGCCGTCTTAGTAGTTTTCTGACTCCACCCTCAACTTCTTTTCTCATCCCCAGATCTGCCAGGGAACGTCGGGCGGTTTCGTCATCTAATATCCTAGTAACCACCTTTTCACCATAGACCGTAGCAAAAGTAGAAACCCTAATATCTATCCTTTTATCTGGAAGGTCAAGTATTATCCTACCATCCTGAGGAATACGCCTCTCTGTCACATCCATACCGGCCATAACCTTAAGCCTAGCTGCAATACTCCTGGCAATTCCAAGCGGAAAGGTAGTCTTAACTTCAAGAAGGCCATCGATTCGAAACTTAATATTAAAGATCTTCTCTCTGGGCTCCCAATGAATATCACTTGCCCTTTCTATAACAGCTTGTCTAAACAGGGAATCTACTAATCTAATGACTGGAGCTTCCTGACCATATTCCGTTCCTTCTTCATCCACTTTCCAAACACTCATTGAGCCGGATAACTGATCTGGCGTTTCTATAGTTGATCTTTTAATTGTGAAACATTCTCTAATTGCAACCTTAATCTCCTCTATTTCCGCTAATAGTGGTTCTACTTGAAAACCGGAGTAGAGGCTAACATCATCTAGTGCCCTTCTATTAGTAGGATCCGCCATAGCAACCAGTAGTCGTCCCTGCTCAATGGCATAAGGAATTAAGGTATACTTCCTTGCTAATTCTTCAGGAATAACTAAAGCTACCGAAGAATCAATTTTCTTATCCGAAAGACAGACTTTCCTAATCCCCAAAAGAATACTTTTATACTTAAGTATTTCCTCCCCAGAAAGAAATACCTTAAGGACAGTTTCCAAGTCTTGGTTGGAATCCAGCTCTTTTCGAATTGTGGCCATTTCCTCTGGGGAAATGATCATATCGAATAATAGGTATTCCAAGAATTCCTCTTCAAAAAAACCTCGTCCAATTTTTCTCTTATCCAGCATCAATCAAACAGCTCCCTATAACTAATAAGAACGAAGACACCATTATCTCCTTGGGAAAAAGAACTGTATCTCACTTGGATTACCCCAGCAGATTTTGATCTAGAAGTAACTTTGTAATCCTGTTCTTCCTTCTCAACTTCCACTTCTACCTTTCCATTGCGAAATAACTTGGTTCCTCCTTCCCAAGTGGGATCCTTAGTTAGTAAGGCTCTCGCCCATTCTAATCCATTGTCGGCTAAGAAGGATGCATTAATTCTCTGAGCCTCATATCTAATAATACGTTCCTGAGAACTTATTTTATAGAAGGCCTCGAACCCTATCCAGGAAAGAAAGATAATTACCAGAAGGATAAGTAGTGACACAAAACCCTTTTCAAATTTCAGTCTATACAAAGCTTTTGTTTTACTTTCCTCTCCCAATAAACTTCATCTACCCCTTCTCCGGCTCGGAGACTAATCTCCCAAAAGCCTTTATTTAGCTCAATACAATTAAAAAACGTTACCCCACTAGCCACGGGGTTAGGAACAGCCAGATGTTCCCTATAAAGATCAGAAATTCCATCAAGATCTTTATCAGCAAGATAATAGGTATCTAAAAAAGCCTTTTCTCCTTGATAATAGCTAATCCTGAGTACCTTTCCCGTCCATTCAACCTTTTCTCCGATCTTGACAGCTGATGTCAGTACCTGTCCTGCCCTTAGGAGCGAATAATTTAATTCTGTTTTAGTCATAACCTGGTTAACAAGGCGATATTGGCTAATGTAGAAAGTCAATACAATACTCGCAATTATCCCCGTAATTACCAAAGATAGAAGTACTTCCAGGAGGGTAAGTCCTAGATCTTTAACTTCCTTTCTACTCTTGAACATAAAACAAACTCTCCAATATATATTCTCGGATTTTCCCTTTTTCCACCCACTTGATTTCAACAGTGACCAATAACAAGTCAATAGAATCCCATTCTACCTTGATCACCCTCTCAAAATTATCAACACTATTATTTACCTCTCCCGAGAGATAAGCGTATCTATACGAACTGTCTTCCGCTAGATTATTTAAAGTTTCATCCATTGACGAACTAGCTAAATTGACAGCCCGTAAGAGATTATCCGCTTGTCCCCTAGCCAAG
>CALBJS010000008.1 GCA_937892995.1 uncultured Peptococcaceae bacterium
CCCTACACGACGCTTTCCGATCTCATTAAACTTCTTAGGGGGTCTTAAGAAATTCGATTATTTCTTCTAATTCTTCTTTAACCTCATCGGCTCCGGCCACATCTTTAAAGGTAACCTTCTTATCTTCCGTTACCAAGCGGGCTCGACTCTTGCCGAATTGCATGACTTTGTTACCCCCACCTTGAGTCTGTTGCATCATATAAAAGAACAAACCGAAGATGAAAAGGAACATGAGTAAAGTAGGCAAGACAGATATCCACCAAGGTGCAGTTGCCGGAGGATCAATATTAAGACTTAAATTCTGTTTTTCAAGATCATCAAGAAGTTTTTGGTCTCCCCTAAATCCTATAACTTCGTAAGTTTTACCATCGTTAGTATTGACAGTATAAACATTTACGGTATCCTTAACCACCACTGAAACCTTGCTTACTTTGCCAGCGGCGACAGCTTGCTTGAATCCGTTATAATCAAGACTTGTGTCCACTTCAGCAGGAGGATTAGCCCACTTAATAAGCAATATTGCAAGTAGAATAATCAGTAAATAGATTGCCACGTTTTTAAATATTTTCAATCCGGAGATCCTCCTCTCTTTACGGATAACATATACTAATATTCGGGAAAAAACAATATGAATATTATAACACGCTATTTTTCCTTTTACAATCAATTCAAAATAGGAGTAAAACTTTATATTTTGGTAACTCTTCCATAAAACTTCGGAGTTGTCTCATCTGCAGGAACAAGACTATCGCTCTTACAAACGCCCGGGATCCATAAAACTAGTTTGTCGGCCGCCAAGAGGGGGATATTATTACGTTCCCTGGCCGGAATATTAAAATCCTGAAAAACCTTCTTAATCGTTTTATGCCCTAAATTGGCAAAAAACATTCGATCTCCTGGGCGTCTCAACCTCCAAACCAGAGAACCTTCTAATGCTAAAATCTTCTCTAGATTAAATTCTGTCTCCCAAAGAATATCTGTTCCAGAGACGGGATGTCTAAATATCCCTGCCTGGAGACCTAGGCAAGGTAGTAACTGCCATCTTTCTAGGGTTAGAGAGATCTCCCAGTCTTTCGGATATTCTTCTATCCTGGGACAACTAGCCTGTTTAACCCCTTGTTCTAATTCTCTCCGAAAAAACAGAAAGCCATTCCTTGTGGCTTCTACCTTTATACCAGGTAGATCCTGCCTCCAGCCTGTCTTTCTTCCCTCTTTCATGATCAACCTTATAAATTTATATTCTAACCCTCGCGGCTCCCCGGTTATCATAGCAGCTGCCTTCCGAAGGAGTCGGGAAAGAACTGCTTCGGGCTGCTCCCACGCTTCGGGAGCGATCAGCAACTGTCCTTCCGCCGAATGCCGGCAGTACTCCGGCCATATCCTCTCGACCTGGGAATTAATATATTCCTCATCCCAACGCAAGAGTTCCGCTGTCCTAGCTAAGGCTTCCTGTATTCTCTCATTATATTTTTTCTCAAGCTCAGGCAGAAGCTCAATTCTAATTCTGTTTCGATCATAAAGAGGCTCTAGGTTGCTCTTATCTAGAGCATAAGGAAGTCCTTTCGCACGGCAATATTCCAAGATCTCCTTCTTGGATACCGAGAGCAGAGGCCTAATTATTTGATCTTTAATAGGATAGATTCCTGCTAAACCGGCTGTGCCACTTCCTCTAAGAAGACGATAGAGGACTGTCTCAGCCTGATCTCCTAAATGATGGGCCGTAGCCAAAAGATTACAACCGTATTTCTTCATATCTTCTTGCCAACGTGCGTAGCGCCATTCCCGAGACGCTTCTTGGAAACTCTTCTGATGATTAACAGCATTCTCTTTCGCATTGAATTCATGAAGAATAAAGGGGACACCCCACTGTTCCGCAAGTCTTTTTACTAATTGTGCCTCTTCCTCAGCTTCCTTCCTTGCCCTATGATTAATATGGCTAATAACCAGAGAAAGGTTCTGATCCGGATTATCTCTAAGATAACGGCAAATCAAATGAGCTAAGGCAACAGAATCAGGACCTCCTGAAACAGCAGCCAGTATTTTCGAGTTTGGTACGATTAATTGTGGTAATACTTCTGCCCTTAAGCCGGGATACATTATTGCTCCTCCGTAAGAAAAAATAATAAGAAATTACGTATTACGTTCTACTCTCTTGATTATAACATTATATTAGAAAATTTTTAGGTTTATTTAGAAATAACAATAACTAAGGCTTAATAACTTACTATAAAGTATATTATTTCCTTAGTTATTATCCTTTAACCTTCTTGCGAACTACTAAGACAACTCCATCGTCTTCCAGATGTCCCCCCGCAAGCCTTGTGGCTTCTTTGATAATACTATCCGCTAATTCTTGGGCAGTACTCCTGATAACCTGCTCTAAAAACTCTGTCAACCAATCATTTTCTTTTTTAACAACATCTAAAATTCCATCGGTGACGATTACAAAGAATTGTTCTCTAAGTTCTACATCTATCACCGGTATATCGATATCATTAAGAATCCCTGCCGGTAAGCTGGACGTTTTAATTATTTTCACTTTATTTTCTTCAATAATATAAGTTGGAGCAGCCCCAATCTTAATTAACTTAACTGACTCTGATTCCAAATCAAGAACTGCCATATCGACAGTCACAAAACTTTCTTCGGGGGAACGCAGAACTAAGATAGAATTAAGGGCTTTCACTGCTCCTTCGGGTTCAAATCCTGTACTTAAAAGTTGTTCCAAGATTGTCAGGGCCGCTGAACTCATCCGAGCGGCTTCTTCCCCGACTCCCATCCCATCGCAAACAATAACTGCACACTTATTAGGGGACAAGGGAACAGAATTAAAATTATCCCCACTTATTCCATTTCCCGTCTTAATAAAGGTCCCTGCTCCCAGATCAAGCACCTGCCTGTGGTGACGGGACCAAACAAGGGGTTTCCCATCTTCTATGTTATGGCGGGAATGGAGTTCTCGGGCTAGATGTCCTATTACTTGAGATACGCTACGATATTGCTCGGCCAGAGCATCTTTATTTAGGGCCAAACGCCTCTGCCACACCTCCCTATCTTTTTGCTGTTCCAAAATAAATCTTGCCGCCAGCATTACTTCCTGCAGCTTACCACAATGCTTTTTCCACTCAGCCGGTATCTTCTCTTCGTCAAAATCCAAAGAGCCTATTTCCGCCTCCTGGTAAGCAAATAAATCAAACATGAAATTATAGGTACGATAAAATTCTCTTTCCCAGCAATAATTCACAGTAGAACAATTTTTGCATATTCTCTCCACTAAAACATTCATAAGTTCCGGAACTTCCGGTTTTAGCTTCGACTCTAATCCTGCAGCCTGAAAACCAAAAGCAAGCTGATCAAAGATCTCCGCCAGAGTCTTGACTTTGCTTACTGTGGTTTCAATCTCCGGCATAACCTTTGTTTTTAGAGAGAATTTTTCCTTTTGCTTTCCCGGTAAAAGAATAAACAAAAGCAATCCTAAAGCCGATGAATATAGGTGCGATGCTAAAAATCCTTCATTAACAAAGAAGGTGATCATCAAAACGATTGCTGAATAAGAAACAGCTACGCCTAATTTCCCAAAGTTGCGAAATCCGCCGCAAGCAAATCCTAATATTCCATAAATCCCGGCGTCAACCAAATTATCTATCCCAAATTTCCATCTGAGCAAGAATCCAAGAATTGCCCCTGCTCCGGCACCTGTGCCGGCTCCGAACCTATCGGCAATGAAGAGAATAAAAAAACCAAGGACAACGATCTGCAAATTAATTTGTCCAATTTCCAGACCTTGTAAGCCGCTCAAACAAACAGAAAGGATCAAAATCCAGGCCATCCCTTGCTCGCCACTAAAATCTCCTTTCAAAAGGCTAGCTTTATGCACAGAGGCATAAAGAAAAATGACAGAAAATCCTGCGGCCAGAGCACTTTGAACTCCTAACATAATTATAGCTTCTTCCCCAATTCCTTTATTAAATCCTAAAGTGAGTAATCCTAGCAAAACTGTGCATAGCACTGTAAAGATTGGAAGGAGAAAAATCTCCCCCTTTTTATCTTTTATTCTGGGTACTATTAAAGCACATAGTAAAGCAGCAGGTATTACTTCTGAAAACAGTGCAAGATTCTGAATTGAAGTAACTCCTAATATTATTCCCATTAATCCCGGAACGGCCTTCTTTCTGTCCCTGGTTAGTACTGCAATAAAGGCAATAGCAAAAGGATAGACCCCGAAAACATTTGCTCTGGCTATCATAAAGCCTAACACTGTTATTAATGCATATATACCCAGAGAACCTGAAAGCTTATTAATAACTTTTCCAGCCTTGAAAGTTGCCCATTCAGCCATAAAGCCACCTCTTCCATATATTGTCATAATTATAGCCTATGAGGATTGCGAAGCTTGTCAAACTTGGTAAGGTACTAGGGCTATGATTATTCTTACTTCAGCAAGAAGATCCATTAAGACACGCTTTGCTCCCAAATACCTTAGTCATATTGACAATAATATGCATTTATCGCTACTTCCCTTAACTAGGTTATTTCGGTGACAAATCAAAAAAGCTGCCTCTATCAGCATTTAGATGCGTTAGAAACAGCATGGTTATTTGTTTATATATTTTATTTTCGCTTTTTGTACTTCTTGTTAGGGCGTTGCTTCACTTTCCTTAGGAGCTATCAGTATTTCTCCCTTTCTAACTAATCCTAACTTCTGCCTGGCTAGCTGTTCGATATAACTGGGAGTGTTTAGCTTTTCAATATCCTTACGCAATTTATCGTTTTCGGTAATAAATGCTTTTTTTTGTTCTACTAATTGAGACTTTTGACTTTCCATAGACTGGTCGATCTTAAATAATTGGTAGGACCAACTTCCAGCCAAAATTAAGGCTGTCCCCATTGCAAGAATAATTAATGGATTCGTTTTTCTTCTTTTCCTTTTGGTGGCTCTTTTATCTCTCATCCTCATGAACATCCTCCACCAAGAAATTATGCAATCCTAACTCACTATCCGGGATAATTCCCACTATTTGGTACCCTTTGGCCTTAGCTCTAGCTAACATAGTCGAAACAGAACTAATGCTCACTCCTAGTATTTTGGCAATGTCTTCACTAGAGCGACCACTTTCTTTAAGCATAATGGCTTGTCTTTCCCGAAAGCTGAGCTTTTCTAATCCCCTTATTTCCCAATGCACATTAGTCTTTCCCTCATCACTATGAGTACATTTTAATTACAAAATAACTACTATTTAAGTACTTGTATTATAAACTTTAATACTTATAAAATCAATACTAGTATCAATAGTTTTCCCTTTAGTCCTATTACTGCCTAGGAATTTTGGTTATCCTGGCTTTCACTTTGGTCACAGATTCCTTTCCTAAAGCTTCCCCCATTCGAAAAATTAACAAGGAAAACCAGCATAGTAAGCCATAGGGAATACTCATTAACAAAGTCAGGATCCGAGCAATACCTTTAAAAAATATTGCTATTAAGCCAACCACTAAGTTTTTATAACCAGTTAACAATTTTAAGATTTTCCTGAAGAGTTTTTTAGATGCAGGACTAAAAAAACGAAGATAAATTAATAGACCAAGGAGGGTTCCCCCAAAAAGATAAAAGCGAAGCTCAAGATAATTTGCTTTTTGGGCAAAATAATAAATTAATAGCAAAGCTATGAAGGAGAAGGCAAGGTCTCCGATAAATGTTAAAACCCTATTAAGCCCGATATACCAGCGTACAGTCCTGTAGAAGTCAAAATAAAACCCCACAAATACTCCGCTTAGAATAATCATTATTATAACAGCAAACTCACTAATTTAGGTTTCTCCCCTTCCCGGACTACAAATTCTTATTTAAAAACTCTTTCCCAAATCCCTTTGGATGATTCTTTAGAGCTCTTTGATGGATAAGTAATAATATCAATATGCCCCTCGATCTCTACTTCAGACTGTTCAAGGTTCAAGTTCTTAACTCCTAATTCCTGCCCTCTAATAATTAGACCACCTTTGATGGTTTCCAGAACTATCTCCTTAGTATCAAATGATTTTACCTTTTTGACCCCAGTGATAATTAGAATTCTTCTATCTTCCATTAAGATTTTATGAATACTATCTATCCTTTTTTCAGTCATTTTCATCCCCCCGCATCCTTTCCTGACTAATCATTATTCATTTAGGAAAGGATTTATTCTCCCTTCTTCTCATCCTTTAGAACCTCAAAAAGGGTATGTGCTTCTTCGACGCGGGCACTGGCTGGGGTAGAAAGGACCTGGACCTCCAAAATATGATTCCGCATATTAATAGTAATTATATCTCCTGTCTTTATATCTATCGAAGGTTTCGCTACTCTACCATTAACACTAACTTTTCCCCCCTCGCAGACATCTTTGGCTACAGTTCTTCTTTTAATAAGTCTTGAAACTTTAAGATATTTATCTAATCTCAAGGTAATTACCTCCCTCAAATAATTAAGATTTACTTTTGGTTTAGATTTGAAAGTGCCGTGGTTAAACCGCAGTACCGTTTTAAACTTCTTTCGGTGTGGCGGCTTTTTAATTGTTTAGGCGGTGTACTTTTATCTTGCTAATTTGTAGACCTGCAGTTACTTTTGGTTTAGATTTGAAAGTGCCGTGGTTAAACCGCAGTACCGTTTTAAACTTCTTTCGGTGTGGCGGCTTTTTAATTGTTTAGGCACCGCCTAAACAATTAAAAAAGCCTTAAAAAAAACAAGGTTCCGAAGAACCTGTTTTTTTCGATAGCTACTAAATCTTTTCGGCTTTCTTATTGTACGGCCTCTTTTAAGGCTTTGCCGGCTTTAAAACCAGGAACCTTACAGGCGGGAATGATAATTTCCTCTTTAGTTTGAGGATTTCTGCCGACACGTTCTTCACGTTTCTTAACCTCGAATGTTCCGAAGCCTACCAATTGGACTTTCTCACTGGCTGCCAAAGTCTGGCTAATTGTGTCAAAGACCGCAGCCACCGCTTTTTCGGCATCCTTTTTCGTGAATTCAGTTTTTTCTGCTACTGCAGCAACAAGTTCCGCTTTATTCAAGGGTCTCCCTCCTAATGAAATATAAACTTTTAGTTCCTATATTCGCTACTTAAAGCCCTTTTCCTTCTAACATTTAGTAAAATGAACCTAAAGTATCATATTTTCCTCATTTTTTACCTTATTCCAGTAATAATCCATCTCTTTTAGGGTGAATTCCTCTAAGGCAAGCCCTTCATCTCGGATTTTTATTAACATTTTATTGAATCTTCCTTGAAACTTTTTTGTCCCCCGACGTAAAGATTCTTCGGCGTTTATCCTTAAGAACCGAGAAAGGTTAACTATAGAAAAAAGCAAATCCCCTAATTCGACCTCTATTTTCTGACCTGTGTTAATTTCTTTTTCCAATTCGGCCAACTCTTCGTGGATCTTAGCGAGAGGCCCTTGGTAATTATCCCAGTCAAAACCTACCTTTGAAGCTTGCTTCTGAACTTTCTCAGCCATTTGTAAAGCGGGTAATCCCCTGGGAATATTGAAGAAATTCATCGCCCCTAATTCAGCCTTATTTGCTTCAAGCTTTTCTCTTTTTTTAATAGCATCCCAATTAACTAGAACTTCTTCGCTAGATTCAATATTGAACGAATCAAATACATGGGGATGGCGGCGAATTAGTTTGTCTGAAATCCCTTTGATGACGTCACTAAGGCTGAAGTTATCAGCTTCCTCTGCTATTCGAGAATGAAAGACAACTTGCAATAATAAGTCTCCCAATTCTTCACGAAAATTATTCGTATCTTTGGTATCTATGGCCTCTATTACTTCGTAAGTCTCCTCAATTAGATATTTCCTCAAAGTTGTATGCGTTTGTTCTTTATCCCAAGGGCACCCCCGCGTGGAGCGTAGTTCCGCCATAATTCCTGTTAGTCTCGCTAGTGAACTATCTTCAAGCAGTAGATTTAGGTCAACATGAAACCTCTCTGACAAATGTTGTTGAAGACTCCTAACCACCTTTCCCTCGCGGAGAGGATTGCCCGGTAAAGCCAACACCGCTTGCTCTTTAGCTTGACTATTATTAATTATTTTGGTCATACGTTCCAAAGTCAATTCCCATTCCCTGTCATCGTTCTCCTCATCGATGTCGGGACACAATTCAACACATAGAAATCCCTCTTTAATCATGTCTATAACGACAGGATGCCCTAATGACCAGACATAAATAACCTCTGAGCCGGCCAATAATCTATAAATCTCTAGAGAAAGCTTGTCCAATCGATCCGTACCTAAACCGACAATATGTAATACGGGTTTCAATATTTGAACCTCCTTTTATAGAGATTATATAAAGAAATCCTAACATATGCAAAGGCTGTTAACATAATTGTCAACAGCCTACAACACTATGCTGTTTTGGCTCGTACTACTTACTGTTCCATTTGTTTAGCTAGAAAGCCGGCGGCTGTCTCTGCCAATTTGATTTCCAGATCTCCCATCTTCGTATTAGGATCTTTGGACATCAGGATGACTACACCGATGGGATCCCCCTCAGCGATAATGGGAGCAATGACCTGAGTCGAAACCTTTTCCTTATCTTCTCCTTCGGCATCTTTTAATACAGATGTTTCACCTGAAGTAAATATGGTTTTCCTGTCTTCCATGGCCTGTTCGGCTGCCGGTCCAAGGGGTTTGTTCAGATAATCTTTCTTGGAAGCACCTGAAACGGCGATAATCAAATCTCTGTCCCCGATACAGGCTATATGCCCAGTGGATTCGAACAAGGAATCCGCATATTCTTTGGCGAAATCCCCCAACTCTCCTATAGGTGAATATTTCTTAAGTATTACTTCCCCTTCTCTGTCCACAAAGATCTCCAGTGGATCACCTTCCCTTATCCGTAGAGTTCGCCGGATTTCCTTGGGGATAACTACACGACCAAGATCATCAATCCTTCTGACAATTCCGGTTGCTTTCAATAGGTTCTCCCTCCTTTTTCCAAAGCAACTGATTCAATCTTAGTATATATCTTGATGTGTTTTATTATTCATATTTTTCCATACCATAAAAAAAGATTACTTTCATTATTCTTCGCTTTTTAACACGATTAGAGTCCATCGATTATTTAACAAGAACCTTTATAATAATTATTTCCTTTTTCTCAATTAATGCTACATAATTTTTCAAAAAAACTTTTTGCAGCATCCTCTGGAAAACTTGCCATGAGCTGGAAAACTTAGATAAGGTTCTAATTCTAAAACGTTATGTATGGTAAAACCCTCAGATCACCAGCCAGATGAAATAAAACTCAGAGAAATTATATCTCTGAGTTCTTAATTTGATCAACCTTATGGCTTTTAGGGGTAATAGTCTATTCTATATCTATGATGTTTTTGGTTTTAGTTCTTCAGAGTATTCAATTTTGGCCTCCTGCCTTAGTTTTAAATAATAACTTTGGATTTTCTGATTCTTGGCATAGGCTAAAGTATCTTCCTTAACATTTTCCTTAGCCTTCTCAAAATCCGGCTTGACAGCTTCTTTATGATCTTCGACCTGGATAACGTGAAAACCCCATTCAGTTTTAATTGGTTTCTCCGAAATCTTGCCTACTTCCTGACTAAAGGCGGCTTCTTCAAAAGCAGGCAGCATTTGACCCCTGGTGAAGTATCCTAAGTCCCCGCCGGTAGTCTGGGCAGCCGTTTCTATTGACTTCTTTTTAGCAAGTTCAGTGAAATCCTTTCCGGCATTTAGTTCTTGAATTACCTCCAAAGCCTCCTCTTCCGTTGCCAAGAGAATATGTCGTGCTTTTACTTGCTCATCTTGTCCACCATATCTAGCATAATTCGAATCGAAGTAATGTTTGATCTCCTGTTCCGTCACAGTTACATCCTTAGTAGTATTATGAGTAAAGGCAAAATATTCGGTTATCTCATCCTCAGTCATAGCCTGTTCATCCAGCCATTTTTGAAAATCCTTATCGGGAAGCTGGCTCTTTAGATCTTCGACCTGTTGCAGTACTTCAGGATCTTTTAGATCCCAATTATTCTTTGCTATTTCCTGATCTATTAATTCCGCTCCGATCAAGCCTTCCAAAACTTCGTTTTTGATATTCTCTAGTGTGGCCTTGCCTTGTTCACTATTAAAGTCAAGTCCTTGTTTTTCAAGGTATTCTTTATAAGCAGTTAGCTTGTCTTCATAGATTTTCTTAGGAATAAGCTTATCATTGACTTTAATTGCAAAATCTTCTTTCTTGGCACAACCTGTAAAGGCCATTAGAAATACTAAAATAATAGAAGTTATTATTGTTAATTTTTTCATTATCACACTTCTCCTCTTGTTGCCTGATATCCAATTATAACAAGGATAAAACTATTAGGCAATTGAAACCCTTGGCGAAAATTTGTTTTATTGTTGCGAAATGTTCTTCATTTTTCGGTAATGGCCCTAGGGGCATGGGGGCCTATATAATCTCTTAGAATTATTAAGAGCCTTAAGATGGCCTTAAAAATATCATCTATCCTTAAAAAACGAAGCCGAGCTTTTAACTCTAATTTATTTTGTTCTGTAGCTGCAAAGGATAAGGGATAGGGAAACTTAGCAGCTATCTCCATTAATTGTTCTCCGGTAAGACCAGGATCCGAAGCAAACCGTAAGGATATATTCTGTCTTTGTTGCACAATTTGTTCCACTCTAAGCTCCTTAGCCCGCATTTTCAATCTAACGATCTGTAGGAGATTTTCTACCTCCTCCGGCGGCGTTCCAAATCTATCCACTAATTCATCCAAAATGTCACTTAATTCTTCTTCATTAGTAATGGCGAGCATTCTCTGGTAAAGTGTGGCTTTCGTCTGTTTATCAACTATATATTCATCTGGAAGTAAAGCTTTAACCTGAATGTCGATACTGGGTTCAACAATTTCCTCCACTGTTTCTCCTTTTAATTCCTGAACTGCTTCTTTAAGCATTCTTACATAGAGGTTAAATCCAACTGCAGCTAAATGTCCATGCTGTTCGCCGCCAATAAAATTTCCCGCTCCTCTAATTTCTAAATCCCTCATAGCTATCTTAAAACCGGAACCAAACTCTGTAAACTCCCTAATGGTGGACAACCTTTTTTCGGCTTCTTCCGTGAGTACCTTCTGGGGCTGATAGAGAAAGTAAGCATAAGCTTTCCTATTGGATCTTCCTACGCGACCACGCAGTTGATAAAGCTGGCTTAATCCAAACTTATCTGCTTCATCAACTATAAGAGTATTGACATTAGGCATATCCAATCCCGTTTCAATTATAGTAGTACAGATAAGTACATCCTTTTCTCCTTCTAAGAAGGAAATCATTTCCCTTTCCATTAATGTTTCCTTCATTTGACCATGAACTACGCCACAGCGGGCTTCCGGAACAATATTATTTAGAAGCCTCGTCACCCTATCCAGCGTCTCTACCCTATTATGGACATAGAAAATCTGACCACCTCTGTTTATTTCTCTCCTGATCACATCCCTAACCAACTCCGGATTAAACTCAGCGACGAAAGTTTGCACGGGAAATCTATCCTCCGGGGGAGTGCTAATAATGCTCATATCTCTTAAACCTACTAAAGACATATGTAGGGTTCTCGGTATAGGGGTGGCACTAAGCGTCAGAACATCCACGTTTGTCTTCAATGTCTTAATTTTTTCCTTGTGAGCTACTCCGAACCTCTGTTCCTCATCTATAATCAAAAGACCTAAATCTTTGAAATCTACCCCCTCAGATACTAAGCGGTGAGTGCCAACCACAATATCTAAGGAACCATCTTTTAACTCCTTGATGATCTGTTTTTGCTCTTTAGCAGTACGGAAACGGCTAAGCATCTCTATTTTGACCGGATATTCCATAAACCTTTCCCGGAAAGTATTAAAGTGCTGCTGAGCAAGAATGGTCGTTGGCACCAATACCGCTACCTGTTTACTACCGGTTACTGCTTTAAAAGCAGCCCTTAAGGCCACTTCGGTTTTACCATAGCCGACATCCCCACAGAGAAGCCGATCCATCGGTCTTATTTTCATCATATCTTTTTTTACTTCCGAAATACTTTGAAGTTGGTCGGGTGTCTCTTCATAGGGGAATCTTTCCTCGAATTCCCTCTGCCAGGGACTATCCTCAGAGTAAGCCCAACCTTTAGCTTTCTCCCTTTTTGCATACAATTCCAGTAAGTCGATAGCCATCTCCTTAACAGCATTCCTTGCCTTAGTTTTTACCCTACTCCAATCGTTGCCGTTAAGCTTATTAAGCCTAGGAGAACTCTCGGCATCTGACCCTAAATACTTTTGGAGAAGTTGCAATTGATCCAGAGGGACATATAGTTTATCCTCTCCAGCATATTTAATAGCGAAATAATCTTTATCAATTCCATCGACCGCAATCTTCTCAATTCCGATAAACTTTCCTATTCCATGGTAAAGATGGACGACATAATCCCCTGTTTTAAGGTCACTGAATTTTAGAACCTGATCCTCTTTCTGAACCTTTCTAGGTTTAGCCTGGGCTTTACGTACTCTTTTATAAATTTCAGTTTCTGTAAGAATAATGAGTTTACTTATAGGCAGTTCAAAACCCTGATCCAAAGATAGAGGGAAAATATAGACACCGCCGAAATTCAGCTCATCTTGCAGGTTAGTAATCCGGGAAGATATACCCCTGTCTTTAAGGCCTTGAACAAGTCTCTTGGAGTGTTCTTCCTCGCCGGCAAATAAAGCAATAGCGTACCCGGCACTTTTCCACCTTTCGATCTCTTCCACGAGAATCGATGTTTTGCTATACCCTGCTAGAGGACGGGCAGTGATATTAGCTACCCGGCGAGGGTTAAAGCCCTGAATTTCGCGCAAAAGATTCGAAAGACCCAAGAGAGGGTGTTTACCACTCTGAAGCAGATCTTCGAAACCAATAAAAAGGCTATCAGGGTTAACAAACTCCTCCCCTTTCTCTAAGTTCTCCGTGAATTCGCTCTGGCGTTGGTTATGTTGAAAATCTAATTGTTCCTTGAGTCTTAAAGGCTCATCTAAGAATATCAGACAATCCTTATTTAACCACTCAAAGATAGGTACATACTTTTCGGGAAGTAAGCTTAAGTAAGGATAGATGTTTTCATCTAAGTTCCCTTCCTCAAGACGGTTTTCCAGGTACTCCACTTTCTTATGCAATCTCTGGACAGATTCCGTCCTTCCAAGACGTTGCAAGCGTCCGACCGCTTTACGAGCCCTTGCTTTTATCTCCCACTTCAAGCTCTGCAGCTCTTTAGAACCTACTACGTATTCCTGGACCGGCACGATTAGGGCCTCAGATAGGTTGTCTAGGGACTTCTGAGTCTCTAAGTCAAAGACCCGAATAGAATCTACTTCTTCATCAAAAAACTCTATCCTTAAAGGATCTCTATCATGAGGTGCAATATCAAGTATCCCACCCCTTAAAGCAAATTGCCCTTTTCCTTCGATAGTTTCTTCTCGTACATAGCCTGCTTCCACTAATAAATTCAATATTGCCGGCAAGGAGTAAGCCTTACCCAACTTAAATTCCAGACAATGTTCCTGCCAGCGTTCAGGCGGAAGGAGTCTTCTGATAATAGCCTGAACTGGTGCAACTATGATCCCTCTCCGGGCAGAGTCCCTATTGGAGGCTAATAAACCGCTTAAAGCCTTAATCCTCTCTGCGGTTATTTCATGACTTCGGCTGAGAACTTCGAAGGGAAACCATTCGGTAGAGGGAAACAACATAATCTCTCTCCCAGGCAACCAAGTCTGAAGATCGTGAACCCATTTTTGGGCCTGTTCATCTGTATAGGTGATAACCAATCCTTGATTTTGAGAACTTAGAACTTGGGAAATAAAAGCAGCTTTTTGGCTACCGGTGATATTATAAACCATTAGCGGAGATTCTTTTCTACCCAGAGCAGCATTAATTTCTCCAATATCAAAAGCCTTGTGCAATAAGTCATTAATAGTAGGCATACGTATCCTCCTGCCAAAAGTAGCCTTAGCAACCTCTTATCCTTTTGTCAAGCCTAGTTCAAACCTAGCTCTTATTGATAATAGCTCAGCCTGCTACCGTCCAATTCTTGCATACATTGAGAACAAAGGGTATAAGCCACATTTCCTGTTACTTCCAGTGCATAATCCACCCCTACTATTCCGGAATCATCTGTCTCCAGTTCACCGACAATAGCATCACAACAGCGACAAACTTTAAGCATATACATAGGAAAAACACCTCCCGTGTAATATGCTTGCCTTTCCCGTGGAAGGTTATACGCTAAACCGCTAAATGTTTGTCGTCAGTTATAATTATTCATGGCTTCGTTTCCTAGACCTTGAAGCCAGAGAAAAACAGCCTTATTGGCCTGTTCTAAAGCTTCCTCTATAATTTTATCCTCTTCTTTATTAAAAGAGGATAACACGTGGTTAATAACATCCCATTGTTCTTGAGGCCTTCCCACGCCGATCTTAAGTCGCCAAAAATCCTGAGTACCCAATTCTTCGATGATCGATTTCAACCCTTTGTGTCCACCCGCACTCCCTTTGGCTCGGATACGGATCTTCCCTAAAGGTAAATCCATATCATCATGGATAACTAGGATATCCTTACTCGCTATTTTATAATAGTTAACCAATTGGCCTACCGCCAAGCCACTGAGGTTCATATAGGTATAAGGCTTCAACAAAAAAAACCTGTTTTCCTTTAGTCTTCCTTCGGCAATTTTCCCACGAAAGTCATTGCGGTAGGCATATCCTTTTTCTTTAACAAGAATATCTAAAAGCCTAAATCCTACATTATGTTTCGTTCGGCTATATTTCAAGCCCGGGTTCCCCAAACCAATGACAGCTTTCATATTTTCTCCTTACCGGCATATTCTCCTTGCCACGCGAATAGATTTGAACGAGAGAAGTATGTCTCCCTTGCGAATTTTATCAAAAAGGAGGAAGAAATATGCTGCCCAGCAAAAAATTTTTATCCTTACCCATTATTTCCCTAAAGGAAGGTCAACAGATCGGATTTGTGCGGAACTTAGTCATCGATCCTCGAGCTAAAGCTGTAGCGGCATTAATAGTTGACCCTAAAGGATTCTTTAAAGAGCAACGAATCATTCCCTTTAATAGGGTAGTCAGTATTGGCGAAAACGCCATCACTGTCAGTACAGAAAGTCAGGTCGAAAAAGCCACTAGTTTACCGGATATTCTTGAACTGCTCAAGGAAAAGGCAGCAATCATAGGAATTAAAGTCATGACCACTAATGGGAAAGCCCTCGGGATAATAGATGAATTTTATATCGATCTTGAAGATGGCAGTATCTCTAGTCTAGACATTTCCGATGGAAAATTTGAAGGTCTTTTTAACGGCAAGGCAAGGCTAAAAGCCGATGAGATATTAACCATCGGTTTTGATGTTGTCATTGTGACCAAGGACTGCGACGAAAGAATGGAACTATTTAATAAGGGAATTAACGAGAACTTCAAATCCTTCCTCCAAACCGCTTCCAACAAAGCAGTAGAAAAGAGTCATAAACTTAATGACTACTGGAAAAGCAGAAGAAATAAGGAAGTCGAAAATGAAGGGTTTACCCATGAGGAACCCTCTTGTTCTGAGGTATCAGAACAAAGAAATGAAAATGATAATACCAAGCTAACTAAATAACTTGCTAACCGAGAGATCTTCATGAATCCGAACAATGGCTTCTCCTAAGAGGGGGGCAACAGAAAGAACTTTTAACTTGCTATTTGGCTTATCTTTTTCCAAGGGTATGGTGTTGGTAACCACGACTTCTTTAATAACTGATTTTTCTAACCTTTCCACCGCAGGTCCGGAAAGAACCGGATGGGTACAGCAAGCATACACCTCAGTCGCACCTTTCTCCATTAATACAGCCGCCGCTTGGGTTATAGTTCCGGCCGTATCGATAATGTCATCGATAAGTACGGCAGTCTTTCCTTCTAATTCACCGATCACATGCATGATCTCCGAAACATTAGGTTCGGGACGGCGCTTATCGACAATGGCCAAAGAAGCTCCGATTCGTTCAGCAAAATTCCTAGCTCTGGCCCCCCCGCCAATGTCAGGGGAAACTACACAGATATCTTTTAGTTTTTTCCCTTGAAAATATTCCGCGAGAATGGGTACCCCTGGCAAATGATCCACGGGGATATCGAAAAACCCTTGAATAGCAGGGGCGTGAAGATCCATGGCCACCAGACGATCGGCTCCCGCCGTTGTTACGATGTTAGCAATCAGCTTAGCTGTAATTGGTTCTCTAGCTCTAGCCTTTCTTTCCTGCCGGGCATATCCGTAATAAGGAACAACCGCAGTAATGCGATAAGCTGATGCCCTTCGAAGGGCATCCATAAGGATCAAGAGTTCCATTATGCTATCATTAGTTGGTTTACAGGTAGGTTGGACCACAAAGACATCTGCACCCCTGACACTTTCATTGATGCCTATGCTTATTTCTCCATCCTGGAATGTTTTAACCTTAGCTTCCCCTAAGGAAATCCCCAAGTAATCAGCGATTTCTTGAGCCAATTCTTTGTTCGAGTTTCCGCAGAAAATTTTTAGTTCTCTTGTAGCCATAATTATCCCCCTACTTGTCTTTAGTCGTCTGCCAGTTTTCGATAATTTTTTGCTGTGACCTTTCCACGGCGAGTGCCCTATCCGGGACATCCTTAGTTATTGTCGAGCCTGCACCGATAACGGCCCCTTTTCCGATTTTAACGGGTGCGACAAAGTTCGTATTACTGCCAACGAAAGCTTTATCCCCGATGATTGTACCATACTTTCCCCGGCCATCGTAGTTACAAGTAATAGTACCGGCTCCAATATTAACATTTTTACCTACGGTTGAATCACCGATATAACTGAGATGTGGGACTTTAGAGCCTTCTTCAATCTTACTATTCTTTATTTCCACAAAGTCTCCCACTTTTACTCCCTTTCCTAGGACCGTTCCCGGTCTTAGGTAAGCAAACGGACCAACAACTGAATTTTCTCCAATTACTGACTGTCGAGCTATGGAGTTCTCTACCTGACATCCCTTGTGACAGTTGCAATTAATTAATGTTGTTCCAGGTCCGATAGTAGCTCCTTCTTCAATCCGGGTATTACCCTTAATCAGAGTGAAGGGGTGGATAACTACATCTTTATTCAATACGGCCTGAGTGTCTATGAAAACCGACGAAGGGTTTATAATAGTTACACCCTCCATCATCCAAAATTTGCGGACTCGATCATAAAGTATCTCCTCGGCCTCGGCCAGTTGGACACGGTTATTGATCCCCAAAGCTTCGGTCGAATCTACTGTGCACAAGGTTTCAATCTTTTCTCCTAAGGAAATTAAGAGCTTAAAAACATCGGTAAGGTAATATTCCCCCTGAACATTTTGGGGAGTAATCTTTCCTAAAGCCGACTTTAAACAGGCCCCTCGAAAACAGTATGTACCCGTATTTATTTCTTTAATCTCTTTTTGCTTAAGATCAGCATCTTTTTCTTCTACTATTCCTTGGAAAAGACCCTTATCCTTTATTATCCTCCCATAGCCGAAAGGATTCGTCATCATAGCAGTTAACACTGTTGCCGCAGCCCCGGAATTTTCATGTAACTCCAGCAGAGCTTTAAGAGTTTCCTCAGATAGAAGGGGTTGATCCCCACTTAAAACTAATACCTGACTTTCATCTTGAAGCCAAGGTACGGACTGAATCAAGGCATGCCCCGTACCTAATTGCTGTTCCTGAACTACAACTCTCGACCTTTCCGTCACATGGTTGGCAACTATCTCTCGGCCATGACCGACGACCGTTAATACTTCTTTAATACCTAGCTTTTGTACCTTTTCCAGGACATAATCAATTAGAGGTCGCCCTGCCATTTGATGCATAACTTTAGGGAGTTCCGACTTCATACGAGTTCCTTTACCTGCCGCTAAGATAACTGCTGTAAATTGAGGCATATTCTTTCTAAACCCTCCTACCGGATTGTTCTTTCGTTTCCTGTTCATTAACCACTTCTTATTATAACGAATTTCACCATGAAAAAACAAAAATATTTTATACTTTTATACTTTTTATACTTAAAAACAATTGAGAAAACATTATTCCTAATTTCAAGTAAGGAAAAATCACACAAAAAAGAGACCTCCTATAATGGTCTCTTTATAATTATCTTATAAACAGTACTCATATATTATGGTCGTCTATTCCATGCTTTTACCGTACTCTTCCAGCACTTTTGTCTGGATCTTTTCTCTTGCCGCAGATGAAATCGGGTGAGCAATATCGCGAAAATCCCCTTCCGGCGTCTTACGACTAGGCATTGCCACGAATAAACCATTAGTGCCCTCAACTACTTTAACATCGTGGACAACAAACTCGTTGTCAAATGTTACTGATACCACTGCTTTCATCTTGCCTTCGGCATTCACCTTACGGACTCTAACATCAGTAATTTCCATTCTGAGTATCACCACCCTTCCCTTCTGCCTGCATCAAAACCTCCTTCCTTTATTCTCTATCTGGCAAAAAACTCCTTCTTTTTAAAGAAAATATTTTTATCTAGGTCTAATTCTAACGTATTTTAAAGTTTCTTAGCCTTTATAATGGTTTTCCCGGAAGAAGAGTCAATTCCCATAAACTGGAGAAGGGCTAGATATTCGTTAACTAACCTAGAGGTATTCCAAACAGCATCCTCCATCAACATCCCAAGTCCTACCACTTCAGCGTCAAATTCCTGCATAAGGTTAATAATCCCCTTGGCTGTTCCTCCGGCCTTAATGAAGTCATCGATAATTAATACTTTTTTTCCTGTTTCAAGAGCTCTTCGGGCTAAGGACATAGTTTGGATTCTCTTCGAAGAACCGGATATATAATTAATACTTACCGAAGAACCTTCGGTAACCTTGTTACCATGGCGGACGATTATTGCCGGTATCCCTAGGGAGTCAGCTGTCATCAGGGCTAGGGGAATACCTTTAGTTTCAACTGTTGCTACTACTTCAGGTCTTTTTTGCCTGAAAATACCGGCAAATATTAACCCCAATGGTCTAACTATGGCCGGATCATAAAGAAGATCAGCCATATAGAGAAAACCACCCGGAAGTATCCTCTCCTTCACACTTAAGGTTTCAGCCAAGTTTTCTAAGAATTGCTCTGCTGCTTCTTTAGGAATACTAGGGATAAATTTCACTCCACCTGCCGACCCGGACACAGTTTCTAAAGAACCCTTACCGGTCATATGTAAAGTTTCTCTAATTGCCACCAGGTCCTCACTAATCGTAGATTTGGCAGAATTAAAACGGTCAGCAAAAAAACCCAAAGGCAAAAGCTCATTGGGACGAGATAAGAGGATCTCTGTTAAGGCAATCATTCTTTCTGTTTTTTTCATACTATCATCTCTTTAACTATACTCTTTTAATCTTTTAATCTTTTACATTTTGCAACCAAAAAAGCTATTCAAAGTTTCTAACTCTTTGCTGAAGTTTCTCTTAAGGCCTCGAACATGATGTTGGCGGCATTTTCAATATGGGCGGTAGCTAAGGTCTGAGCCTCTTCCACATCGTGGCGAGCAATGGCATCCGCAATCGCACGATGTTCCTGGATGGCATACTTAAGCCTGCCGGGAACCGCGAGTGAAGTAGCCCTAAATCT
>CALBJS010000009.1 GCA_937892995.1 uncultured Peptococcaceae bacterium
TTCATTTGACGAGTCTAGCTTTAATTCTTATCTTGTTGTTCAGTTTTCAATGACCTTTGCTTTTCTCAGGTGTTTACCCCCCCAAGACGCTTACTTATAATATCACGCTGTTTTCAGACTGTCAACATCAAAATACAAGGAAAATCTAAAATTAATTCCCCAAATTTATTCATTTGTTAACCAAAGCCAACTCTGCACCATTTCTACATCATTTTTCTCAGACAACTTCACTATTCTTAATAAGTATTACTCGCTCTAATATTAGGAGTTAAATTTTTAACACTCATGACAAATCCAATAAACTCTTAAATCATTATATTACAATACATTAATAGTACGAATTTTCGTTAAGCATTTAATGATTTCGTGAGTGTTTGAAGATTATCCAACATATTATATGCAAGAAAGATCAAAAGTTGCAATAACTTAATAACTTATGCAACTTTTGATCTGCATTTAGAAGAATCAAATAATCCAATTAAACCCTAACCCTAGCAAATTTCCTCTTCCCTACTTTGATAATGTCACCGCTAGAGAAGTTAATAACGGCTTGGACATCCTCTATTTTTTTATCATTTATTCTTACTCCACCTTGGTCAATCAATCTCCTAGCCTCTCCACGACTGGAAGTTAACTTGGCTGCTACTAGGAGTGCTACTAATTCAACCTCAGTCTGCAAATCGAAACCCAGCTTTGTCAGACTTACTTCCGGCATTTCATCCGGGGCCTCTTTTTTCTGAAACATTTTAATAAATTCTTCTTTGGCCTGATTGGCCTCTTTTTCTCCATGGTAAATTCGGACAATTTCCCATCCTAATCTCATTTTCAAATCCCGAGGATGAACTGTTCCATCCGCAAGCCCCTTTTCCAGTTTGCGTATTTCGGCAACTTCTACCTTGGTAACAAGCTCAAAATAGCGAATCATTAGTTCATCCGGAATAGACATGGTCTTTCCGAACATTTCTCGAGGACTTTCATAGACGCCGATATAATTACCCAGACTTTTACTCATTTTCTGAACTCCGTCAAGCCCCTCAAGAATAGGAGTTGTTAAGGCTACTTGGAGTGCTTGACCGAAATCTTTCTGTAAATTACGCCCCATGAGCAAGTTAAACTTTTGATCCGTTCCACCCAATTCTACATCGCTATCCAGGGCTATAGAGTCATATCCCTGCATGAGTGGATAAAAGAATTCGTGAATGCTAATCGGTCTTTCCTCAGCATATCTTTTAGCAAAGTCATCTCTCTCCAGCATGCGGGCTACAGTTACCTTAGAAGCTAATTTAAGAACATCTTCAAAAGTTAATTTGGCAAGCCAAGTAGCATTAAATTCTATTCTTGTCTTCTCCGGATCAAGGATTTTAAATATCTGCTGCTTATAAGTCTCCGCATTGCGAAGTATCTCTTCTTCAGTTAAGGGTTTTCGAGTTTCCGACCTTCCGGAGGGATCCCCTATTCTACCAGTAAAATCTCCAATAATGATAACTGCCTGATGTCCCAGATCCTGAAACTGTCTCATCTTTTGCAAAGGAACAGTATGACCAAGATGAATATCCGGGGCTGTGGGGTCTAGGCCTAGTTTAACGATCAAAGGTTTATTACTAATCAGAGATTGCCTGATCTTTTCCTTTAACTCCTCTTCAGGAATAATTTCTGCAGCTCCCGTTTTTAAGATCTCCATTTGTCTTTGAACTTCTTTTTCAACTGAAATCAAAATTAACATCCCTTTCATAAAATAGCTATCTCACTGTCTTCAATCCCCATTTGATGAAGGTATTAAGCGACAATTAGTTGTTCGATAAAATATTGATGATTTCTATTATAAAGTTAACTATATTTTATAGCAACCTTTTACCAAACCTATACAGTTTTTACTGCCTATAAAGTATGGTATAATATTTTGTGCTTATTATTTTAGGGTTTATTATTTTAGGTACTTATTATTAAAGGCCTTTAAACTGGAGGCGAATTAAATGGCTAAAGAGAATAATCCTGGGAATCGTAATCCCGAACAAAAGAATAGAAGAATCCGACCTATTAAGAAAAGGAAAAATAGAATACCGTTAAAATCAGTTCTAATTGCTATCTTAGGAGTATTTATTTTTTCCTGTATTGCTCTAGGAATATTTACCATCAGTGCGGCCCTCGGAGCCCCTGAGTGGAATCCCCAACTTATCGCTGATCAAAAACAATCATCTATAGTATATGACATTGAAGGCAATCCCATAGCCCAACTTCACGGCCTGGAAAATCGACTTTTAGTAAATTTTGAGGATATTCCAGAGCTAGTGAGGAATACTTTTATCGCTGTAGAAGACAAAAGATTTTATGATCACTTTGGGGCAGACCCCATTCGCATTGCTAAGGCAGCTATAAATAACTTGAAAGCCGGCGAAGTCGTAGAAGGTGGTAGTACTATCACCATTCAGCTCGCAAAAAATGCTTTTATCGAAGACCCTACTGCCAAAAAAATGAAACGTAAAATTCAGGAATTAGTACTAGCTATCCAAATTGAACGTGCTTATACCAAAGATGAGATATTAACCTTCTATCTGAACAGAATTTTCTTCGGAGAATCTTCTTTTGGAATAAGAACAGCTGCCCAAACCTACTTCGGTAAAGAACTTAAAGATCTTAACCCCGCTGAAATAGCTCTGCTAGCAGGCCTTCCTCAAGCCCCTAGTGCTTATGACCCTTATATTAATCCAGAAAAAGCCAAGAAAAGACGCAACATAGTTTTGGCTATTATGCAGGACAATAACCTTATCTCGCAAGAAGAATTCGATAAGTACAAGGAAGAACCTTTTACTTTTGTCGAACAAGTCAAATCCAAACAGGCGAAGGTTGTACTTCCAGAAATCTCTACTCGAAATAAGAAACATCCTTATTTTGTGGATTATGTCATAAACGAGCTTCAAGATAAACACAAATTGACACCTGAACAGATCTATAACGGTGGATTGCATATCTATTCAACAGTAAACTCCAAAGTTCAAGATACTGCTGAAAAAGCCTTCGCTAAATCCGGGAACTTTCCGAAGAGTGTTGATGAAATACCAGTCCAAGGTGCTATGACCGTCCTGGAATCCGAGACTGGAGCTATCACTGCTATGGTGGGCGGTAGAGAGTATACTCCCATGGGTCTGAATCGTGCTTGGCAGTCCAGACGTCAGCCAGGTTCAACTGCTAAACCGTTGGTTGTCTACGCTCCAGCTTTAGAAAAAGGTGGTTATTACCCCGGAACGGTATTTGACGATATGCCTGTGAAATATAATGATGGGTCGGGCGGAGTATGGGCCCCCACAGATTATGATACCGAAACAAGCGGTTGGAGGGGCCTCATTACCATGAGAGAAGCCGTAAAGGATTCTGTCAACGTTTACGCTGTGAAATTATTAGAGTCCATGGGTGTCAATTATGGCTGGCAATTTGGCAAGAATAATCTTGGGCTCGCTTTGAAAGAAAATGAAAAGGTCTTGAGTCTAGGACTAGGGACCTTTGAAGCTTCCACCCTAGAAATGGCTTCGGCTTATGGAACATTTGCCAATAACGGTGTTAAAGCAGAACCTTTCAGTGTTCTCAAAGTAGTCGGTCCTGATGGTAAGATTCTTCTGGAAAACACCCCTTCCAAGAAGAGAGTGATGAAAGAAACAACTGCTTATTTAATGAATGATTTATTAAGGACAGTAGTAACCTCCGGTACGGGTACCAGAGCTCGCCTAGGAAATTGGTATATTTGTGGCAAGACCGGCACAACCTCACTTGACCCTAATAAATATGGTTCTAGATCCGGAAACCCGGATGCTTGGTTTGCAGGATATAGCCCCAAATATACTGCTGTAGTCTGGATGGGCTATGACTCCGATGAGGATAAAAAACATTATTTGTATAAAGTCTATGGCGGTAGCTATCCTACTACCATCTGGAAGGAAGTCATGACTGTTGCCCATGAGGGCCTGTCCGTGCAATCCAGTATCACCCGTCCACAGGGACTAACCTCGGTTCGATTTGATAGAAAATCAGGCTTATTGCCAAGCAGTCTTACACCAGAGCAGTTTATTTCTAATGAAATATGTGCCGTTGACAGTGTTCCTACAAGTGTGAGTGATGTATGGTTAGAAGCTAAGGTATATGCCCATAACCCTGACTGGCTCGCCCCGGAAGATAGTCCTAATGCCGTCACTAAGGTTTTCCTGAGTCTTCCTAACCGTCCCAAGGATGTGACCTGGCCTAAAGATGAAGCCCCCTATAAAATGCCTAGTGAACCTCCTGATAATATACCTAATAACGAAGGTACAGTTAGTGGCGAAAGTCCTCCCCTAGGAGACACCGATATTCCGCAGTTGTCTATTGGTTCTGTTAATTTTGACCAAAAAAACACTAAGATTCAGATACCTCTTTTAAGTGGCTATAATTCCAAGAAATACACTGTTATGTTATATATTAAAAGACCGGGATTATCATATTTAGAAACATTCGTACCTGAAGATAACAGTACCAAATCCATCAACTACCGCTTAAGTCTGTCCGGAAACGGTTCAACCCCTGGAGATTACACCTTCTGGGCGGCACTCATGGATAATGAAACGTTTACGGTTGGACCTCCGTCTAATCCGGCAACCCTTCAAATAACCGACTAAAATATAGGGGACAAAAGCAAGAGAAGAAGGGACTGTAGCTAAAAAACATAGTCAGTAGATGCCTCAAAGTACTATTTGAGGCATCTTTTAGATAAAGGGACGTTTCCTCTGTAACATAAAAGGTACATACCTTTTATGTTACAGAGGAAACGTCCCTTTGTACCGTTGCTATTTTATTTTAGTTCGATAATGGTTACGCCGGAATCACCTTCTCCGAATTCTCCCAGACGGTAACCGGTAACGTGAGGATGTTCTTTTAGGAACTGGTGAACCCCTGCTCTAAGAGCACCTGTCCCTTTCCCGTGAATAACACTAACTTGATTAATGCCGGTAAGAACTGCATCATCCAGATATTTGTCCAGAAGCTCTAAGCCTTCGTCCACTAACTTGCCTCGGAGGTCAATCTCACTTCGAAGATTAACCGTTTTGTTCATACCAAATGCACCTATAATAGTCCTCTCAAAATGTTCCGGTTTTCTAGTTTCATCTATTAATCTTAGCTCGGAGAGTGGAACACTGATTTTAAGAATGCCCGCTTGGACGAGAACTTCTTTGTTATTATCCGGCTTTTGCAAAACTTGACCTTTTTGCCTTAAGTTTGGTAGGTAAACCATCTGTCCGGGAATAATCTGATGGGGTTTTAACCCACCGATATTTCTTCTGTCTTTCCCTCCGGCATAAACACTTTCAGAGAGTTTTTTAATTTTCTGGCGGGATTTCTGCATCGCTGCTTCTTGTTCCCGGCGTTCTTTTTTTTGAGCTTCTTTTAACTCTTTGATAATCCCATCCGCTTCCAATTTTGCCCGCCGGATAATCTCCACGGCCTCTTCTTTGGCCTTATACACAATATCTTCATATTTTGTTTCTAATTCGGTATTTTTCTTCTTTAATTCAGTAACTTTTTGAACCGCTGCCCGATGTTCCTCCTCAATTTTACGTTTCTGCAATTCGATCTCTCTTTGAGTATCTTCTAAATTTTCGAGAAGATCACTTTCTTTCGTTTGACGATCAGAAATATAAGAACGAGCTTTGTCTAAGATCTTGATGTCCAGGCCCAGTCTTTTAGCAATGGATAAAGCATTACTTCTCCCTGGAATCCCTGTGAGAAGTCGATAGGTTGGTTTAAGAGTTTCCGGATCAAATTCAACAGAGGCATTTTCAACTCCACTAGTATTATAAGCAAAATCTTTAAGAGTCCCATAATGAGTCGTAGCCACGCCAAGACTGCCTCTTTCCAATAATTCAGCTAGTATTGCCATGGCTAGAGCCGCCCCCTCTGCGGGATCTGTACCTGCTCCCAACTCATCGAATAAGACCAGCGACTTCTCATCTGCTTCTTTCATAATATCCACGATATTGATCATGTGGCCGGAAAAAGTACTTAAAGATTGCTCCACACTTTGTTCATCTCCGATATCAACGAAAACACGATCAAAAATACCTACTCTCGAATCACTTTCTACCGGAATATGAAGTCCGGACTGCATCATGATAACCATTAGCCCTATTGTCTTTAAAGTAACGGTCTTCCCTCCAGTATTCGGACCGGTGATTACAAGGAATTTATAGTCTTTCCCCAATTCGATAGTTATCGGAACTATAGGCCCTGTTAATAACGGGTGTCTTGCCCTTACTAGCCTTATCTCTTGTTTGCTGACTACAATAGGGGAACCTGCTTCCATATCTTCACTCAAGCGTGCTTTGGCCAGGATAAAGTCTAATTTAGCGAGAGCCTCATAAAGAGCGGAAATCTCAGCCACCTTCGCCGCTACCAAGGCAGTAAGGTGTTGAAGAATTCTTTGGATTTCTCTATTTTCTTTCAAAATCGTCTCTCTTAATTCATTGCCTAATTGCACAACAACCATGGGTTCGATAAAAACCGTGGCTCCACTGGCTGATTGGTCGTGAACAATACCGGGAAAGACTGAGCTATATTCCAGCTTTATCGGGACAACATAACGTTCGCCCCTAGTCGTAATGACCTGATCCTGAAGCATTTTCTGATAGTTGCTATTACGCAGAATTCCATCCAAACTATCTTTAATTTTTTGCTGCCCGGTAAGCTTAGCCCGACGTAACCGGGCTAATTCGGCCGAAGCACGATCACTAATGTTTCCATCCTCGGAAATACTGCGGGATAACTCATCTTCAATATTTTTCTGAGGGCTAATCGTTTCTACAATTTGCCTTAGAGTAAAAAGTTCACTGTAACTGTCTTTGGCCGTTGGAGGATAATCCACGAGGGTATTTCTAATTTGTCTTGCGATCTTTAGTGTATCCCGAATTTCAAGTAATTCCTCGGGGTTTAAGATACCACCTCGGTCACATCTTTCCAAATAGGAACGGATTTCTCTAGCACCCCTAACCGAGAAAAGAGGGTTGATTCGAAGTAAAATCTTGCCCTCATCTGTTTCCCTCAGCATTTGTCTTACTGTACGTAAATCGGGCTGAGGAAGAAGGGTTTCGGCCAATTCCTTAGCCCTAGGTAACATGCAGTGTGCCTTAAGTTGTTCTCTTACTTTTCCGTAATCAAGTTTTGCTAACGCTTTTTCGGTCACTATCAATTCAAGTAAGCACTCCTCTAAAAAAATGTCCTCTGGTAAAGCCTTCAGGATAAAGAATATCCAAATTCTTTATAGCCTCGTCCGTATTTTCCTTGCTTATTTTGCCCTTAGCAGCCTCAATCCAGAGTTTTTTAAATATTTGCACTGTGTTTTCAACTTGGAACAAAGTGGCCCTTGGTAATTCCAAACGGATACTTCTTTGCCCTCTATCTGCTATTTTAGCTAGTTCTGTAATAAGATTCAATCTTTTGGCATTGAAGATATGCATCCGGCATTCTCTATCTGTCTCTAGGGGGAAATGATATGAAAACCGATCCTTAAGGTAATAATCTTTCTTTTGGCATATTCGTCCACATTTCTCTCGCGGACTTCCTTGGCCCTTAGAAAGTAGCGAACCGATAAGACAGTATTCGCTTACCATCATTTCCATGTCCCCGAAAACTATGATCTCGGTGTTAGAGGGATAGGAGAAAGTTTTTAATTGCTCTTGACTAAGTTCGGTGGATAATGCAGCTTTTTTTCCTCCTGCTTCTAAGACCCAAAGCAAGGCCGCTTGATTAAAAACCGGAAAGAAATGATCGGTTTCCCAAGGCCAAGATGAGTCAATGGATTTTATCAGTTCTATACCGGCTAGGTTAGCAGCCATGACGGTGGGTCTTTTAGGCCACAATGCTATTTCTTTAAGGTCGGATAGTATTTTCTCGCTTTGATAGTCATTAATAATCCTCGGTAACCGCCAAATAGCCTCAATACCTTGGTCAGCACAGGACTCTACTGCTTGGTATAATTTTTCCAAGGAAATCACAGGTTTTATTCTCCAATGCTCTCCACCTATGATTATCCTATCGGCCCCAGCCTTAATAACGGAATCCAGCATTGCTAGATCAGCGATAGCTACACTAAGGCTAAAGTTTGCCTCAGCTTTTTGAGTAGCGGACTTACTATGGTTAAAAAAATTAATCGTCTTTTCGTTCCAGTCTTTTACCCGTTCATCATAGCTTTTTTTATCCAGGTTGCAAACAGTTATGGTTTTTTCCAAAAGCTTGGCGATGGCCTGGCGACGTAATTCATTAATTTCCCTCACTGGAATGATAAGATCATCTTTGAGATCTAATTCTAATTCTCGTAAGGTAAACGGAGTATTTCCCAAGCGTCCCAACTGCTTGTAAAGATAGTTATATTCCAGGGGCCGATGAACAGCTTCCTGGGCTGCGGTGAGGGATTCAACCTCGACTTGGAATTCACCATCCCAAACCTCCAGATTAAGCTTCTTTCCGATCCTACCCGCTAGCTTCATCCGTAAGGTTCTTTTCCGTTTTTCCTTTCCTTCCTGAAAACTCAGCTTAGCTCTTTCCATTAAATCCTGGTCATAAGTCTTATAGACCATTGCCCCTACCTTAGCAGCACCGGAAAAGGCGAGACTGATCTTCTCCCCCGGCAAACCCTGTTTGATAGCCCGGCCTTTAAGATTATAGATTTTATTAACGACAATCCCCTCGGAATTATATTTGGTTGGAATCTCCAGGCCGTCCCCGTTATTAAGGATATTTTCCAACTGAAGGGTTATTCTATTTTTCTTGGCTTCTACGATCCTTCCAAGTAATGTACCTCTATTGTTCGGCCGCTGATAGCTCATCATTCCTGAACCCTGATTATTTATAAAATAACCGGTAGTAAATCCTCTATTGAAAATCTGGATAAGATCTTGTCGATCTTGCCTATCAAGTCTTGGAAGGTGTTGGCTTTGGTTCTCTTGTTCTTGATCCTGCTCTAACTCCAGAGAATCCAAAGTTTTACGGTAAATCCTTACTACCGTAGCTACATATTCCGGTCTCTTCATCCGGCCCTCGATCTTTAAGGAGCTTACCCCTATCTTTTGGAGTTGAGCAAGGTTTTCGGAAAGGTTTAGATCTCGAGGACTTAAAAGGTAGTCCCCCTGCTTCTTACCTGGAATTAAACCCCGACCTTGTTCATCTATTAACTGATAAGCCAATCGGCAAGGTTGGGCACATCTTCCCCTGTTGCCGCTTCGAGCTCCTATGTAACTTGACATTAGGCATTGTCCTGAATAACTGACACACAGAGCCCCATGTACGAAAACTTCGACATCGAGTTTTGTTCCTTGAACGATTTTCTCTATCTCTAAAGCAGAAGTCTCCCTAGCCAGTACCACTCTGGAAAAACCCATTTTCTCTAGTTGCTTCAGCCCCAAACTGTTATTCTGGGTCATCTGGGTACTAGCATGAATCTTCATCTCCGGCAGTACTTCTCTGCTAAAACGAGCCACCCCGATATCTTGGACGATAAGGGCATCAACCCCAAAGGAATATAGAGCATAAAGATAATCTGCCAACTGTAAAAACTCGCTATCTGCCACCAAGATATTAACCGTCACATAGACTTTAACCTGACGTTCATGGGCATAGGTTAGGGCTTTTTTTAACTCCGCAAAATCAAAATTAGAGGCCGAAGCTCTGGCATTAAAGTTTTTCCCTCCCAGATATACTGCATCAGCCCCATTTTCGACCGCGGCCTTCAAAGCTTCAAAATCCCCGGCCGGTGCCAGAAGTTCCGGAATACGCACCACACGGGGACAGTTCTTTGCTCTCATTTGTAGCCCTACTTTATCTGATAGCATTATTTACTCCTTAGACTTTTTACTTAAGATTCTCTCTTGCCAAATATTTGCGTTATATAAGGACTTACCATAATTATCGAGAATAGCGATTTCTTACTACACTCCATTATTTAGAGATACTGACCCTAACTACCCAATACCCTAAGAATAGTCGGCGTAACCTCAGTAATACTTTTCATTTTTGGCCACTTAAAACCAAAATTCGACCAACAAACCGCCGGTACCTTATTTAGAGTATGAGTCGCAATCGAAAGGTCTTCAATATTGCCATGGTCGCTTGTTAAAATTAAAGCCATTTTGTGTTCCGAAGAATTAACAGCTTCTGCTTTAGAGAGATAACCCCCTAAGAATTCATCCAAACTCTCGATAACTTTGACAGCCTTTGCCAAATCACGTTTATGCCCCCGAATATCGGTCTGAAAGTATTCAAAAAGAGTAAAGTCATGTTCCAAGCTAATTTGAGCTAAATTTTTTCCTGCAAGGCAAGGTTTGACCAAAGGGACATCTTCCCCTCTTTTACGAAAAATTTCATTGGTAATATCCTGATAGACAGCCTTACCTTCAAGTAAATCTTCTCGCCGTCTTAATCTTACTCCTCCTGCTAAAGTGCAGAGGGTTGAAGCGGAATGTTTTTTTGTCCCGTCTGTTACCATCTCTTCGTAACCTTTAGTGAAAGCATTAGCAAAAGTTACCTTCTTGCCTTTATCCGCAAGTTGTTTAAATATGCTATGCTTCTTGATTATATCTTTTAGTTTTTTATTAGGATAAGCATTCAAATGATATCCTAATAACTTCGCAGCATTTACCCCTGTCCATAAAGTAGTCTGCCCTGTGGCACTCTGGGGAATACCATTCGTCTCAAGAGTAGCAACCAAGGAGTATAAACGGCTATTATTATATTCAATTTCGCTATCCCCCCAAAGGAAATGTCCTCCTAAAAGCCTATCAAAATGCGGGGTCTGTGCAAACATCACAGGATTATTCTCCTCAGAACCCATCCCAAGCCCATCAACAAATATCATCGTAAAATGCATACTTCAGCCTCCGAGAAAGTTAGAAAAAGCTTTCTTTTATCAATTTAGTAAGCTTTTATAAAACACTCTATATTTATCTTACACCAAAAATACTGTTCCTTGTAGGTTTTAACCCCTAGAAAAATTATTAATTACTAAAACTTTCAAAATATTACCCTCAAGAAATTGACTAATCGGAACCATAATGATATGAATTATATATACAACTTATGCTATACTTTTCTTATACGCATTTACGCATTTTACAAAAAATATATAACAACCGAATAGAAGCATTATCAGGGTAAGGAGGCGAATAAGTTGGATAGTTTTGATTCTCCTTGGATTAAGGTAAAAGAAGACAAGATCGGTAGTAAACTAATCCTTAAGAAAATAGGAATGCCTGCATCATTTAAACCCTCAGAAATGATTTATTTTCAAGGTGAACTGAGTAATAATTTCTATTATTTGCAAGAAGGCAGAGTTAAAGTATTTCTACTAGAAGAAGATGGAACAGAGAAAACCTTTTCCATTCATGAACCAGGATGTTTCTTCGGAGAAGCTTCCGCTATCGACCAATTACCAAGACCCTGCAATGCTTGTGCCCTAACCCCCACAAAATTAATTGTTTTATCTCCCTCAGATCTGGTACTTCTTATGCAACTCGATTCAGAATTTTTCTACGGTATTTTACAGTCCTTAACACGAAAAATTCGGATGCTAACCTGCCAGGTATCGAACATCGTCTTTCTCGGAGCCGAACAAAGAATTGCTTATTTATTATTAAAATTTGCAGCAGATTTCGGCATCGCCACGAATGAAGGAATCAAGCTTTCCATTAGCTTTACCGATCAAGATCTCTCAGGAATTGTAGGCAATTCTCGGGTTACGGTAACTAAGACTCTTAATACCTTTAAAAGAGAAGGCTTAATAAAAAAGAAATATCGTAATATCACTATCCTAAATCAAATGGGTCTTTTAGAATATCTTTATCCTGATTATGAAAGTAGGGTGAAGAAACTTAAAACATTATAAGTAATTTTTTAGATTTTTTTCTACACTTTTTTAATACTCTGGTTTAAGTTAACTCATGGCATTTTCTCGACGATGTTTTTATTGTTAAAAAACATTTGTAAGAATTTGCGATGAGTTATTTTTTAAAGCTTTGCTTAATTGTTGTATAGTTAACATTTATTTATTTTAATTTATTAGATAATCAAGACATGATAGATTAATTATTTTAATAGGAGTGAGGACTTTGAAAATTGCAGTAATTGGAGCAGGTGCTATGGGAAGTCTCTTTGGAGGCCTTCTGGCAGATGTCTGCGAAGTCTGCCTTTATAGTACTAATACCAAATATGTAGAAAATGTAGAAAAACACGGTCTAATCATGACTCAGGGTTCAAAAAAGAAGATTGTCAAGGCCAGAGCGACTAACAATCCGGAAGAAATCGGTGAACACGATGTAGCCCTTATTTATGTCAAATATACAGGGACCCGTAAAGCGATTCAAGATGCTTTAGTAAGCTGTATCAAAGAAAGCACTATCGTCCTATCCCTTCAAAATGGAATTGGCAATGTAGACATTATTAGAGAATATGTCCCCGAGGATCAGATCGTCTATGGATTTAGCACCTTGACCAGTGATACTAAGTCTCCCGGGCATATTGAGATGACTACGCTAAAAAAGGTGGGCACCCATATGTGGCCCTTGAATAATATCGTCACCCCTAAACTTCAGGAACTAGCCGACTTAATGAATAAAGTAGGCTTAAATACTGAAATCACTGAAGATATCGATGAGCAAATATGGCATAAACTTATGGTCAATACCTCTCAAAATACGCTTTGTGCAGTTTTGAAGCTAAATGTCAGTGATTTAATGAATACCCCGGGGTCTTATGAAATGGCTAAGCAAATCATTTATGAAGTAGCAGATGTTGCCAAGGCCAAAGGAATTAATACCAATAGAGAAAAAGCTTTAAAACATGTCATGAAAGTCTCTAGTTCTGTTCCTGGCCATGTACCTTCTATGGTCCTAGATATCCTCAATAAAAAGAAAACAGAAATTGGCTGTCTCAACGAAGCGGTCGTCGCTGAAGGCCAAAGACTAGGTATCCCCACCCCAATGGTTGAAAATGCCGCGAGAATGATCCGAGCTATTGAGGAAAATTATAATAGTCTGATTGAGCATCATTAAGTAATAGCCGCCTTTTATATAAATAACCTCTCTCCTAATATGGGATGAGAGGTTATTATTTTAGCTCTCTCCCCTTCTTTTTCAACATGGTCACGAACTTAAGCAAATCTTCTCTGGAGGCAACGTTAAGCTTCATATAAATCCGCTTGTTATGGGTTTTAATCGTGTTAATGCTCAGGCACAAGATCTGGGTTATTTCTTTAGCGGTATGCCCTTGGACGTAAAGATCGAAGACAGCCCGTTCTGCGGGAGAAAGAGTTTTCGTATTCTTTATAAATTCATCAAATACTGTGTCGGGCAAGTCCGCTGTCGGTTTTTGTGGAAGCCTTTTACCGCTTAGGGATAGAAATTCTATAAGATCATCGATTTCCGGTATTCTTGTTTTAGGCGGATTTTTTAAATTATCTGATTTGATAATAGCTAAACCTTGAACAAAAGGTTTCAAATAATGTTTACTAATAAAGAAGGAAATAACAATGCCAATAACCATCAATAGTAGACATAAGAGAGCTAATTGTAGATTAAGTCGTGAAATTGAAAGAGCAAGATCTTGTTGGGGCACCATTAAAGCTACCGCCCATTTTTGGTCGGCAAAGGGCGAACCCTTCGGATATAACTGCACAGGCTCATGAAATCCAGCAAAAGAAGCATCATTTTCCTGGCTATAGGAATTAAAATTCTTCCGGCTCTCAGTAATATGTAGAGATTGGTTGGTTAACCCACTGTTTAAGGCCTGGTACCTCCCTGCAAACAAGGCTTCAGAAGGATTTAACGTGCTGTCTTTTAGAGGTGATAACATGCAAAAAATGCGATCACAGATCGTATTATTCGGCATATAGGCAAGCTTAAAAAGCATCGCACTCACTTCAAAGCCACACACTCCAAAGGCATTACCCCTGGAATCAATTAAAGGGACAGAGCAAAACATCGCTTCCTCGCTGGTGCCCGGTAAGGTGAGCACCGAACTCCAATAATAAAGACGAGACAAGGGCAGCTTTTTCTTAGCCGCTTGCTCCATCGGTATTCTATAGTAGGGTGCATCCCTCACATCAAATTCCATTGCCCATTGAGCATGAAGAGGTAGGGAGTTTTTGCGGGCAATATTAGGAAAGCCGCGTAAGACTAAGATTGTCGGTGAAGATGAGCTGATAATATTGGGTTCCATATTTTTTATAAATAAGCCTGCTCTGGAGTTTTCGGCATCTTCTAAAGCTGCATTTACGGTTGTGTCTAGAATCAGGAAGACACCGCTAGTCTTCGTCTTTTGCAAAGAAAACAACAAACGTTCATATTCGTTGCCGATTAAATCCTCTAAAAGTTCCGGACGACCTGACAAATCCGTAACTTTCAGACCCTTTTTGTTGAGATTCTTTTCAAGACTCTCGGCCAATCCCCTTGAGAAGTCAACTGTATGAACGGAAAGACCCCCGAATTGCTCCGAAAGATTCCGGCTTAGGTGAGAGAGTTCACTTTGAACTAATTTTTTGTTTTCATCTAAACCTGCCGTAAAAGTACCGGTAAGCAAAAGAATCATAAAGATACCTAGAATCATTGTAAAAACAAGCACTACTAAAAACAAAAAGAGTCTAAGATTCATTGAAATACCCGAGGTGCTTGCCTTTTTGAATTCTTGCTTGATAACACTAAATTTATTTAGTACATTTGATTCCAATTTATTCACCTAATCCATACGCCGCAAACTTCCTGATTCTATAGGCAACCTATTATTCCGAAATAACATGTGTTCCTTCTTTACTGACCCTCTAAGGCTTGAAAGCCTATTCAGTGATTTTCTCTAATACACCTTCGGATACCATCTTAAAGGCTAAATCCGGGTTCTGAGTTTCAAGTAGTTCTTGATATTTTTTCTTTGACTCGGTGGCAGTCATTTTTAGATTGCTTTCATATTCTTTCTGCATTTTATCGAAGCCGTCGAACTGTGGCGGGATATAGAAATCATACTCTTGTTGCATCTGGATAGCTGTTTCCAGTAGCCTTTTTATTCTTTCATCAGCGATAGTTTCAATTTCTTTATTCATTACATTGCCAAAAGCTTGCTTAGTTACAGGGAGATAACCGGTTGAGGATACAAAGCGGAGATTTTGCTCCGGGTCAGTGAACCATTTCAGAAAAACACCGGCGGCATATTCCTTTTCCGGTGTGGACTTCGTCACACACATGCCGCTACCGCGTTGCATGGCAATTTTTTGCCCTCCCTCAAAAACAGGATAAGGCAAAATCGCGTATTCTGCAGGCTCAGTTGTATTATCCGCATAAGTAACAATGGGCGAAAAAAACAATACTCCGGCTGTCGAGCCTGTGGTACATACGACATCTCCGGTTTTAGCCAGATCTGAACCATAGCCATCAAAGATGGCCACATGTCCACGTACTGCCGGTCCATAAAAACAGTCCCAGATTCGTGAAAATATCGGGGAGGAAAGATTAAGCTCTTTGTTCTTGATAAAATCTTCACCTAGTTGCTTAAATCCTATCTGGGCAAAATTAAAAAGTGAGTCAGCCACATAGAACATCTTGCCATCATTTTTAATATCCGGTGTTTGATTATCCGTCCAAGTATAATACTTCTCCGCAGCTTGAATAACACCTTCAAAGGTTTTCAAGTCTTCAAGCTTAACCCCTGTGTCTTTGGCAAAGCGATTGAAGATTGTTTTATTTAAAAACATAACCTCTGTAGATTTGGCAAATGGAAATACATAGAGATTTTCTTCGGTAAGTCTGCCTTCTTCCACAAATCTTGAAACATAAGCGGAAAGCTCTTCTTCCGTAAATAACGTCCCTAGATCGACAAGCAGATTTTTCTCTGCCAGCGTAAGTGCAGTTTTAGGATACGCAGTCGTAATATCCGGGAGTTTAGGAGCACCCGGATCGCCATTAGCCGCCATAGTGAGTTTCTCATGCAAGGTAGCGGAACCGGATATAGAGGTAACATTTAAAATAATCCCTTTCTCGGCTCCGATAGTATCGTTAAATTCATCGACCATTACGTCCATGGTGTTCTTCATTTGAGCACCAAAGTTATGCCAAAGAATCAGAGTAACAGGTTTTTTCGGATTCAATACCTTTTCGTTTTGGCAACCGGCAAGAAGTATTGTCATTATTATTGTCACAATAAGAACAAACCGAAAAGTTCTCTTCATATGTAACCCTCTCTTTCCCAAAATCACCCCAAAAATCACCCCTCTTTTAAGCTTTTAGTCACCCCACAGGTGATTACAAGTTTAAAGATTAACAACATAATGAAATTAAGATGAATCCCTCTAAAAAAAATGAAGTATTCTTAATTTTATTATAGAGGGAAAAGCTGCCATAGTAAACATATTCAGATTCGTTTACTAAATTCCAACCTTCAAGGCCCATCAAGGCTAAGTTTCAAGTATTACTCAGGTTCAATGCTCTGAAAATCGGGAAAGGAGGCAGATTTTTCGTTATGATCACGACCGAACGAACATCATGTTTAAAACAACTTAGGTTTTTCTCTTAAAGGGTCTGTTCTTAAACATTGCCTAAATAACAAATAGAATACACGAGGAGGAAAAGTCATGAAAACCAAAAAAGTCATGTCTAAAAAACTCATCTTACTTTTTTCACTAATCTTCTTAGTTGGTATGCTCCTAAGTGGCTGTGGAGGCGGCCAACCCGCTGATAAGCCGGCAGAGAAATCCGATACCCCGGCAACCTCTGAAACGGCAAAAGAAGATCCTGCCGGAGAATCCGCAGAAGAAGCGGCTAAAGAGGCCGCTAACTCCAACGATATTGAGGATATGGGAGACCGATTGGCAAAAGTCTACACCGATATGATGCAGAGTGGTAAATATTACATGAAATACCGTGCTATCTTCGAAATGGAAGGCCAAAAAGAAGAGGCTCAAATGGAGGTAGCGGTTAACGGCGAAGACAGTGCTGTTAAAAGCTCGATGTCCGCAGGAGAAAGCCATATGGTTTTTAAGGATAATAAGTCTTATTTAATTGACCACAATGCCAAAACAATAATGGTCATGGAGGCCGCAGAAATAGAAGATAAGGATGCAGGCATTGATACCGACGGCCTAACCTATAAAGACAATGGCCAAGAAGATTTTCTGGGCAAAACCCTTCCCTATGAAGAATATTCCATTGACGACGGATCAATTAAATATTTCTTTGACGGCAAAAAACTAGCCGGCATGAAAATAGTCGCTGAGGAAATGACTCAGATTTTAGAAGTCCTGGAAATAAGTGAAAAGTACCCTGCTGAGATGTTTACCATACCTGCAGATTATACCCGACAGGAGATAAATATTGGCAGCTAATTAGATTAACTTCAAATCAAAAGGAGAGCTCTTACAATGACAGAGAACCAAAATATTAACCCCACAGTAGAAACCTTCGATCCTGCAGATATTGAAAAAAATAAAACCATGGCCGGACTGGCTTATATCCTTTTTTTCCTTCCTCTCATAGTTTGCCCCGATTCTGCTTACGGTAGATTCCACGCCAACCAAGGACTCCTGCTCCTTATCGTTTCAGTCGTAGGTACTACAGTGCTCAGCATAATTCCAATCATTGGCTGGTTATTACTTCCCTTCTATGGACTTGCTATATTGATATTTGCCATTATGGGACTGGTCAATGGCTTTCAAGGCAAACCAAAACGTCTACCTCTTTTTGGCAAATACACAATTCTAAAATAAAAATAATGAGGAGGGCCTTACATGAAAAGACTAATCATTTTTATTATGGCAATTTTACTAGCCTGCTCCTTAACGGCTTGTAAAAGTCCTTCACAAGCAGTTTCGGAAAAAGTCAGCGAAAAGATTCTCGAAGAAGCTAGCGGAAATAAAGTAGATATCAACGGTGATAAAGTAACCGTTAAGGGCCAAGATGGTACGGAAGTTATTCTGGGAGGCACTGAATGGCCAAGGGATAAGCTTGGCAAAGAAATTCCCAAGATAGGAAAAGGAACAGTAACTTATGTAGCAAACTCCGATACCATGTGCATGATAATGGTCGAAAAAGTAAAACAAGACGAATTTGAAAACTACCTATCACTAATCAAAAAGGACGGATTTACTGAAAACGAAGTAAATTATTCCGATGCAGCAATTACAAGCTATATGGCCGACAATAGCCAGGGAATAGGAACCCAACTTACTTACGATTCCGAGAAGGAAGAGCTAAGTATTACGGTTGGTAAACAAGAGCAATAAAACCGAAAACTACTACTATTAATAAATGTCATGTTTAAAAATTAGGAGGAATACAAATGAAGAAGTATTTTATTATTTTACTTTCTTTAGTTTTGATTATCGCCTTTTTACCCGGATGTAGCAGTGCGGACAAAACACCAGCCCCTGATTCAGATAAAACTCAGGCTGAAAGTAAAGAGCCCCCAACAGATAATAATAGCCAAAAAAATGCAGAAGCGGATTTAGATAAGGCTTTGTCTGCCTTAGCGACACCCGGCTGGCCTGAAGGCAAGATTTCCGATAAAATTCCGAAATACCCCTACGGAGAAGTAAAAAACTCCGGGGATTTCGGGGATGGGGAATATGTTATCCTGATCTCCCCAACCAATAAAGATGAATACCAAGAGTATTTATCTTTATTGGAGGGACAGGGTTTTACCCTTTCCGATGGTGACAGGGCAAGAATTGGCACTCTCTCCCTGCGTTTCCAGTTTAACACTAGTGATACCCTTCAGGTCATAGTATCTGATCTAGGTTCAGGCAAATGGCCAACCTTGCCCGGTGACGTTCTCCCACCCGATAAAGGTACTATTATGGGAGAGGTTGACATATTAAACATAAGTGCAGATGATAAGTCCCAAGGTCATTACTATTACGCAGGTTTTACTCTTGTAGATGTGACCGAGGAAGATTGTCAAGCCTTTGTCCAAAAACAGGTTGCCAATGGCTGGGAGGATGCCGGTGGCGGCATGGCCACCAAAGAAGTGACCTTCGACGGAGTGACCTGCGATCTCATGTTTCAGTTTGTTCAATTCTATGATGGACAGGGCGACTTTACGCTGGAAGCCTGGAAGAAGTAACTTTTTTGCTTCCTATTAGCCCCTAGCTGCAAGAAATTTATAGAAACGTAACCGTGCAATGATTTGAAAGTTAGTGGGTGGATGTTCGCCAAGAAAGCCCTTGCTTA
This sequence comes from uncultured Peptococcaceae bacterium, assembly GCA_937892995.1. Lineage (GTDB taxonomy): Bacteria > Bacillota > Desulfitobacteriia > Desulfitobacteriales > Syntrophobotulaceae > CALBJS01. The sequence goes on from CALBJS010000009.1 coordinate 19,212, forward strand.
TCTATTAGTCGCCTTGTTATTGTTGGGAAGCCTTGGAGGATGCGGAGATAAAGCGGCGGTTAGTACCCTTAGCGATAAATATAAAAACGCAACACCGCCGAAAACAGGACCGGTCGGGGAATGGGATATTCCCATTCCCGACATCAATCCCATAGGCTCTCAGGATTTGTATGTATCAACAGCTTACGAAATCGGCAACCATGATATCAAATACATCGACAACTTTGCCGAATGCAATCGTAATCTAAAAGGTGAGTTATGGACCTTAGAGGTAAATGATCCTTCGGGAGTTCCTCTGTATTTTTTGAAGAAGTACGCCGAAGAAAATAAAATGAACGTATTCTCAAATCAATACGGGGATCGCTTAACCTTTAACCTGACCAAAGACGAGGAAAGTCTTTGGTGGGGCGATGCCCGGGAAACCGAAACAGGCTATATC
>CALBJS010000010.1 GCA_937892995.1 uncultured Peptococcaceae bacterium
TTTTCCGTTTCAGCCAGCAGTTCGCCGGCCGGAATACCAAAAAAGTGTTCGAGACGTTTTTCTACTTTTCGTGATGGATATTTTCCATCTGACTCAATGTAGTAGTACATTCGTCTTTTTACTCCAATGGCAGAAGCAACCTCTTCTGCTGACAAACCTAGTTCTTTGCGTTTTAATCTTAGTAATGTTGCCATATGTCACCTGTGCAATTCTATTGCACTATCCTATTTAAATATTAATGCATTCGTAATGCACAGTCAACAATTTATTTTGGAGGTTTTAATGTCAACTTTTGGGGACCGGCTAAACTTTCTTAGAAAGTCAAAAAACTTAAAAGCTGAAGAACTCGGTGAAATAGTCGGTCTCAAAAGGCGAATTATTTTTCTTTATGAAAAAGGCGAAACTAAACCAAGTTACGATTCCTTGTTAGCCCTGGCCGATTACTTTGACGTATCCCTGGACTACCTGGTGGGCCGTTCCGACGACCCGATCAGGCGATGAAGAATAATGCAAAAATAATATAAATCTCAATTTAAGTATTTTGGGTTTCGGCCTCCCCTTGTTAAGAGGATTTTTATTTTTCCGTTTCAGCCGACTCTGGTACCTATTGGGAACTAGTTCCTTGGCTTTTGATTTTCGACTTGCTGATATTCCTCAGAATGTACACGTAGCTGACGCTGAGGTATATCCAAAATGTCTTCCAACTTATCCCATAAGACTAGTGACCCGTTACGATCTCCCGTTTCGATATAACGATACATTCTAGTAGTTATGCCCAATTCATTGGCTATTTGTTTTTGGGTTAGCCCTTTTTGGTATCTTGCTGTTTTTAATATTGATCTCATTACATATCACCACCGTATGGGGAATGTTTTATTCTGGTATGATTAGATTTTAATGGAATGTTTTGTTCCTGTCAATAGCTTTTAAGGGGATTCACAAATGGCTACTCTAGGACAACGATTAGTCCAACTACGAGAATTTCATAACATTAAACAAAAAGATATTGCTGATTATTTAGGAATAACTGTTCGTGGGCTTCGTTACTATGAAACTGATGTTAGAGAACCAAATATAAAGACACTTATTGCCTTGGCTAACTATTTTAACGTTTCTCTGGATTATCTCCTTGGCATATCTGATATTCCCCGCCCTATTCCTGCTAACATCCAGGAAATAATCAGCAAAGCAACAAATCCAGCAGAGCTGTTGCAAACTCTTAACAGAATACTTCAAAAGGATAATGAAGAGTCAGGTACTAAGGGTAAGATAGATACACTTGTCCAAGGACTGGATGAGGAGTCAGTAGCAGAATTAAAGAAATATGCTGAGTACCTGAAAATCAGACAAACGTTGGACAGCAGCAAAAACGAAGACTCCGCTGGATTGGATATACACGAAAATAGGAGATAACCTATGAAGGAATTATTTAATAGGTTTGTTTTTATTAAGGAAATTCATAAAATCAATCCAGAAGAAAACGAGAATAAATTCTTTAAAGTAGCTATTGAGAGAATAAATGAAGATTATATTACATGGACACACTGGGGACGAATTGGCTCTTTAGGCCAAGCCCCTCAGAGTAGATACAGAGGAGAAGATTTAAAGGAAGCCTTTAAGGTAGCTTTTGGTAAGCTTAATGAGAAATTCAAAGAAGGATATCAAGAAATATATGATATTGAACCCGATAATAAATCTCCTATTAGTGCGACTTCTAAAAAAGTCGAAATTAATAAAGTTAGAGATTCGGTAATAGAGTATTTCGAAAGAGAAATGGATTTAAAGACAATAACCGATATATTAGAAATATCATCTTGGGACCTTCAGGATTATTTAATTCAATGGGTAACTCCTGAGGTATACGATTTACATGACGAATACATTAACCATATGTTGCCGGAAGTTTCAGTGTGTTTAGAGATAGCTGGCTATTTTCTTGAAAATGATATGTTTAAGCCTATATTTGATAAATATAACGGCCAATACAGCTATATTCAGATTCGGCTAATAAAAGCATTATATATTAAAGAGCAAATATTATGTCCTTTATGTGGCAAACAGCTAAATGACACCATTAGGAATTATTGCAATGATTATAAGGAACGTTTTAATTCTCATTCTTATTGTAATGATTGTCAAAAAATTTTTACATAAACAACCCGGCGGAGCGATATTGGGAGCTACCGATTTCCCCTCCCCCCTTTCCGAAAAGGTATTAAACATCATTAATCAGTCCCGGGATCCGGATGAATTGCTGGCTATTATTAAAGAAATGGCGCAGTCGGAAAAGAGCGGCCAGGCTGCGGATCAGCCTGCCCGGAGTAATATAGACCGGTTAACAGAAGGATTGGATGAGGAATCAATGCGGGAATTGCGAAAATACATTACCTTTTTACACGCTCGTAAGACGTTAGATGATGGGGGAGACGAAAACTCCGCTGGATTGGATGGAAACGTAGGCAATAAGAAATAGAGAATATTACCTTATTTCCTAAGATAGAGGTGTGTGTTTTTACGCTACACCTATAATTTCCAAACCCAAAGTGGCTGTGAAGGAATTCAATTGCTGGTTAGCTGCCGATTACTAAGCGGTAAAATGAATTTGTCAACTATCTTAGCGGAATATTATGTACCTTTTAAGACGGTAAATCACTTAGGAGAAAACCCATGAATCCTGATTTTGAAAAACAATCAACCCCATCTTTAATTAAAATTATTAAAGATAATCCTAATTTACTTACCCTATGGAATGAGGTCGAGTACAGGCTACCCAATTACTTCTTGCACATAATTACTATGAGCCAATATACGCAAATTACAGGAGTTAATAGAGCCCAAACACATTATGGTTTTTGTAAAGTAGCTCCTTTTCGCAACAACGAGCTAACTGATAAAGATTATTTAGCAACAATAGTAATTGCACCAGATGCACTTATAGCTGATATAGGACATGAACTGATGCATTTATACATACACGGTATTGGTTATCCTTTTGTTATTTTCAATTCTAAACCTATAAGCGACAGTATTGAGATACTGGAAATGGATAATTTAGCTACTCGTATACATGATATAGCTGTGCACCCTGTTATTGATAGAAATTTAACTACAATAAATTTATTTGACAATCAAGTATGGGAACG
>CALBJS010000011.1 GCA_937892995.1 uncultured Peptococcaceae bacterium
TTTCCCCATCACGGTCAGTCGAAGCTCTTCTTTGCCGGCACTATTTTCCCTTGCTAGAAGTGGATCTTCCGCAATTAGGACTTCACAGGCTGTGATTAATGCCGCTTTAGAGGTGGGGTCTTTGGCCTTAAGGGAAACAGCTAGGACAGGAGTAAGGAGGTAATCGTTAATATTTTCTTGCTCATATAATCCGGCAATCTCCTGGCCGCCAATAAGGTCTCCGGCTTTAACCCGGTTTAAGCCAAGTATTACGCCAATATCACCCTGGACGAGCTTGTTTGTGGGAGTATATTTTTTTCCATGATATATTCTTAGCTGATTAACTTTTTGTTCCTTTTCCTCTAAACGGATGCTATCTTTAGTATGAATCTCACCAGAAAACAGACGTACATAAGCCAGACGTCCATCTTTCTCATCTTGCTTAACTTTATAAACAAGTCCGGAAGCGTTTAGATTATCTGGATTAATCAGCTTATTCATAACGACGGAGGGAGCCGGCATGACTTGTACTACATAATTAAGCAGCTCCTCTATTCCTGCCCCCCAAGTAGCGGCTCCAGCAATGATTAGTTGGAACAGTTTCTGGTTTACCTGTTTTTTCAGGGCGGTCATTATTTCTGCCTGTTCGATGGGTGTAGCTTCCAAATACTTTTCTAGCAAAACATCATCATTTTCAGCAAGTTTTTCAATCACTTTTTCCAAGAACAATTGATTATCCCAGGTATGGCTGCTTTTTCCCCCACCTATTTGATAGCTTGTCTGTCGGGGGCTAAGAGCATCGCTTATAATGAGTGACCCAGGGGTTTTCTCCACTTGCTGAAGGGGCAAAACATTCCCGCTAATTCTTTCAATATCTTTAATAACCTTAGCAAGATCAGCAGTATCTCGATCAATCTTGTTCAGGAAAAATAAAACGGGCAAGTTATATTTCCTAGTAAGATCGAGTATCGTTTCGGTATATTGTTGTACACCATCAACGGCAGAGATGATTAGAATAACGCCATCTACGGCCCTTAGGGCTCTTTCCAATTCCGAGCAAAAGTCAATATGCCCGGGGGTGTCAAGTAAGTTAATCTTAACCCCCTGCCACTCAATGGCGGCTTGCTCGGAAAAGACAGTAATTCCTCTATCCTTTTCGATCTCATGCCAATCCATTTGGGTCGTTCCCTCTTGAACATTTCCCGGTTTACGGATGGCCCCTGCGGTATATAAGATTTGTTCAGTGAGTGTAGTCTTTCCGGCATCGACGTGTGCGGCGATGGCGATATTACGAATGTCCAAATGATCCTCCACAAAAGGGAATAGGAAATGTAAAGTATCAAAAAGTAAAATATTATTTTATTTTAGCATATTTTTCAGGAAGAGGTTGAGCCATTTTCGATTGCCCTGTAAATTACTAAAAAAAACCTTATAATTAGAATGAGTATTCTTGACGCTAATCTTGATCGTAATCCTACTAACCTTGGAGGTGATATTATGGCAAAGGTATTTGTGGTCGATGATGAAGTTGCGATATTGGAAGTAATTAAAGATTATCTTCAGAAAGAAGGCTATGAGGTCTTCACTTCTGTGAACGGGGAAGAAGCTTTACGGCTTTTCCCACTTCTGAAACCGGACTTTCTGATTCTCGATCTGATGTTGCCGGACCTGTCCGGGGAAGAGATCTGCAGACGTATCCGGGAGGAATCAAATATTCCGATCCTGATGCTTACGGCTAAAAGCGATGAGGAAGACAGAATATGTGGCTTAGCTCTGGGGGCCGATGACTATCTTGTCAAACCATTTAGCCCTCGGGAACTTGTAATGCGGGTGAAGGCTATTCTCCGCAGGACAACGGGCAAGACGAAGACAATAAATCAGCTCTCCTTCAACAACCGGGATTTAGAGATCAACATAGATGAGCATACTGTAAGAAAACAAGGCGAAGAAGTTCGTCTGACACCCAATGAGTTTAGTATCTTACAGGTGCTTGCTCAGAATCCAAATAGAACCTATTCGCGGGCCCAACTGATTAACGCTGCCCTAGGGTATGATTTTGCCGGTTATGAAAGGACGATAGATGCTCATATTAAAAACATCAGGCAGAAGATTGAGGATAATCTGAAGGAGCCGAGCTATCTTATCACTGTCTATGGGATAGGCTATAAATTTCAGGGAGATAGGCCATGATCTCGATTGATAAACAATTAAGACGATATTTTGTGATCGTTACCATCCTTGCCGTTCTGGTAATTTTTATCCTAAGTAATTTGGGAATGGCTGTTTTTTTTAACAGTTATGTGCAGCAGACTGATCTTAAAAGTGATCAGAAGATTGTTCAATACATTGAGGACTTGTTCTCTACGGAGGATAATATAGCGATGGGGAACTTAACCGGGCTGCTGCAGTTCATTCGGGGGGAAGAAGTGGAGGTTAAACTTTTCGATTCCTCCGGTGCCCTCATTTTGGATACATCTTCGATGACCAACATGCATCGCGGGATGGGGCATGGAGCAGGCATGGGACAAAGTCAGGGAATGGGGCGTGGACCGGGAATGGCCAGGCAGCCAGGGGAGCAAGAAACATTAGCTTCAGACTTGGTATTTAAGGAATATCTTTTGCAGGTGGATGGAAATGCAATCGGAAAAGTAGAAATAGGTAGAGAGAAAACGGTTCTCGCTTCTGCCGAGGACAGGACATTTTTCATTACTATGAATCTTGTCTTTGTAATAGCTCTAGTGCTCTCCATTTTTCTGGTATTGGTGCTCAGCAAATATGTCACAGGTAAATTTCTTAAACCCCTTTTAACAGTTAAAAATAATATTCAAGCTATTACAAGTCATGGACAAGATAAACTGCAGCCGGTATCCTCAAATACCATTGAAATTCAGGAATTAGTTTTAGCAACTGAGGAATTAGCACAAACTATCAAGGAACAGGATAAGTTAAGAAAACGTCTTACTTCAGATGTGGCTCACGAACTGAGAACTCCTTTAGCAACGTTACAGAGTCATTTGGAAGCCATGATCGACGGGATTTGGGAGGCAACACCCGCAAGACTTTCTTTCTGCTATGATGAGCTGATCAGACTTACCAGACTTATTAATGATCTTAACGAATTATCGGTGATCGAAAGCGATAAAATTCAGTTAAACAAAACTGAAGTCGGACTTTCTGAGCTCTTAAATGAGATGTTAGAAAATTTTAAACTTCTTTTTGAGGAGAAAAATATAGATGTCATAGCAAATATTCAACAAGGTATTAAAGTCATGGGAGATAATGATCGACTCCGACAAATTTTTGTCAACATTTTATCTAACGCTAATAAATATACGCCGGAGCATGGCAGGGTAATTGTCAATCTTGGCACCGAGCCGGGTTGGGTAGCGACGGAGATCAGAGATACAGGTAAGGGGATATCTTCCCATGACTTAGCTCATATCTTTGAAAGATTCTATAGGGGAGATTTGTCCCGCAGCAGAGAATCCGGGGGTGCCGGTATTGGGTTGACTATCGCTAAAGCTATGGTGGAAGCTCATCATGGCACGCTCGAAGTAGAAAGCGAATTAGGGGTGGGGACTATAGTAAGAATTCGACTCCCTATTTATCTTTCATAGGACCTTCAAGCTTTCTTCATAACTTCTTCATATTGTCCGGTTAGAATAGACTTAGAAGTTAAATTGCTGATAAAGGAGGCCAAAACGATGAAAAAAATAATGATTGGCGTAATTACGGCAGGGCTGTTACTCATTGGGGCTACCGGGGTTTTTGCAGCTACCTTCAAATCTCCGGCAGAAATTTATGCTGAGTTAAAAGGTGTGCCGGTAGAGGAAGCTTATGCTGCTAAAGCGACAGGAAGTAGTTATGGGCAGTTAGCCGACGAAGCCGGGGTTCTTAATGAGTTTAAGGCTAAGATGTTAGAAAACAGGAAAGCCGTCATCCAAGAGCGAGTAGCTAACGGTCAACTTACCCAAGAACAAGCTAACCTTATCATTAAGAACATGGAAACCAACCAGGCTAACTGTGACGGCACAGGGATGCTGGGTCGCAACGGTGTAGGTAAAATGGGCGGTATGGGTCAAGGAATGAAAGGTGCCCTGGGTGCCGGTCGGGGGATGACTGGCGGGGGCTGCTGGAGAATCCAAGGAACTGGAAATACGAACTAAATTTAATAAGGCTAAAATTACCTTTAGAAAATAAAAATACATTATTTTGAGAATTAGATTTATTTTTTGAAAGTAAAGTTAAACAAAAGACTGCTTCAGGTATTAGACTTGAAGCAGTCTTTTCGTGCAATATGCTTAGGAATTTCTCCGGGGGGTTGTAACAGTTTTGAAGAAGAAATAGGGATCAACTATTAGCATGTATTTAATTTTTTTAGAGGACTTTCCCTTCTTAGTTAGAATCATACCCTATATTTGCAGGGGTTATTTTGTGGATATTTTTGAAATTTTTCGTATGACCGTAACCTTTTCTGCATATTGTCGTTAATACATAGTGATGGTTAGTAATGGAGGAGAGTGTGTCCAATGAATTCTAATAACTTGGCCACTGCGGAAAAAGACCTGATTGAGCGAGTCAAGAGCAATAAAGGGGATTTCTTGGAGATTTACGAGGCTTATTTTCAACGCATTTATAATTATGCTTATTATCGTACAAGAAATCAAAACGATGCCGAGGAAATCACTTCCCAGACCTTTCTTGCGGCCTTGGAGAACATTCAGAACTTTGAATACCGCAACATTCCGGTGGCCGTTTGGCTATATAAGATAGCCTCCAATGCCCTTACCGATCTCTACAGGAAAAAAGGAAGAACTGTGGAGATGCCGCAGGATTATGCTAATGAGGACTCCAGTTGTGAGCCGGAACAAGTTGTTATGGGCAGGTCAGAAAAGGAGCAGTTGATTCGACAGCTTAATAATCTACCACCCTTACAACAACAGGCCCTTGTTCTGCGTTATAGCCAAAATTTCTCTCATAAGGAAATTGCCCAGATCATGGATAAGACCGAAGGAGCCGTTAAACAGCTTCTTCATCGTGGGTTAACTTGTTTGCGTGAAAGGATGGTGCACTATGTATAAAGAGCCTTCAGAATTTGATATTAAACTGGAAGAACTGGAGAAAGACATGGGCACGAAATTTGAAGAATTGGAGCCGGCTCCTCTGAGAGCAGAATTTCAAGATAAGTTACGAAACAAGTTAGCCAATAAAATAAAAGAAAAAGAGGCTCAAGAAGATTCTTCCCTTAAAAAACAAAATGACGGATTTCCCCAGGGAAAAACCTATACCTTGCTAGCTAAGATCAAAAGACTCTTTAAACAGAAAAACTCCGGCGGTTTAAAGAATTGGAAAACAGTCACAAGTATAGGGCTGGTAGTTATCCTGCTTGTCGGTGTTTTTTGGGGTGTAGGTGAATTTGGCTTTAACACCAAACCTGTTCAGGCTTCGGAAGTAACGATTAAGGCCTTAAATTCTGATAAGTTAGGAATTGAAGCGGATACAGCCTTTTTATTAACCAGTACAGAACCTTTAGCAGAAAAGGCAGTTAAAGAAGCATTGAAAACTAATCCGGAATTTGCCTATAGTCTAGACAAGCAAGCCGGGGGACTAGAGTATAAAATAATTCCTCAGGAAAACCTAGCACCTAATACTATTTACACCTTATCCTTTGATCCGGAAGGTGTGGGTAAGGAAAGCTTAAGTTGGGCTTTCCAAACCAAAACAGAGTTTCGGGTAATTAGGTCTTTGCCTAGGAACGAGAGTACCCATGTGCCGGTGGAGACAGGGATTGAAATAACTTTTTCGCATGAGAACTATGATCTAAATAAAATTAAGGACTATTTCAGCATATCTCCTCAAGCGGAAGGTGCTTTTGAAAAACACAAAAAGACTTTAGTCTATGCTCCTAAAGCCTTACAACCATCCACTATCTATACGGTAACCTTAAAAAAAGGTTTAGCTCTGTCAGGGAGCACAGAAATCTTGGAAGAGGACTATGTCTTTAGTTTTGAAACGGGACCTTTGGAACAGAATAAGCCTGCTTTCAATTTTGATATGGATACCGGCCTGACGGAATTCAGCACTGCCGATATTCCCGCCTTTTCGGTATACTCCTATGATGACTATTCCCTAAGTAAGGATAAGGCCTCAACTCCCCCTCTGCATATCGACCTCTATCGCTATCCCGGTCATCAAGAGTTTCAGACTTCTCTGGCTAAGAGAGATCAGATTCCCCGCTGGTCCTATTTTACTTGGAATCAGTATAGAGAAAAGTTAAATTCTCAGTACAAAGTAGAGGAATATAATACCCAACTCCTTAAGGTGAACGACTATAGCCACTATATTGTCTTTCCTAAAGAATTGGAGGCAGGTTATTACGCAGCTGAATTTAAAGCCGGCGAGACTATTCGCCAAATCTGGTTCCAGGTGAGTGACCTGGCTGTCTACCTGGCTCAAGGGGAAGAAAACAGTCTCTTTTGGGTTAATGATTTAACTACCAAGGCTCCGGTTTCGGATTCTCAGGTGGTAATTGAAAGTAAGCAATTGTCTGTAAAAGGTGATAAGACGGGAACTGTTTTTATTCAGGAAAAACTGATGGGGACAAAACTAGATTATGCCCTGGTCCAAAGCGGAAACAAAGAGATTCTTGTTCCCTTGGAAGCTTGGCCTTCCTGGTATGCCAAGAATAGGTTTAATCCCTCGAATTACTGGAAATATCTTTATCTTGATAGAGAATTATACCAACCCGGGGATACCGTTAATTTCTGGGGAATTCTGGCCCCCAGGGGTAAAGGCGAGCCTCCGGTCAAGGAGATTACTCTGGAGTTGATGGGCAATTATGGTCCTTACTATGAGGGGGGTGAGATCAGCCCTATCCTGACCCAAAAGGTAGCTGTTAAGGATAAGACCTATAGCGGGCAAATGAAATTACCGATCCTTAATCCAGGGTATTATTACCTGCAGATGAAAATGGGGGATACAGTTCTCCTCTCCAGGAGTTTCTCTGTAGAAACTTATCTGAAACCTCCCTATGAACTATCCTTAAAACAGGATAAGAAGGCTATCTTTAGCGGCGAGACCCTGAACTTTCAGGCTAAAGCCACTTTCTTTGAGGGTACTCCTGTTCCCGGGGTGGAATTGAACTACTATATTCAAGAAAAGAAGGGAAAAGTAACTACTAATGAGCAAGGCGATGCCCAAATCCCCTATCTCGGGACTAGCCAGGAAGAGGATTATGCTCCCTATCGTTATGAATTCTTAGGTGTCAATGCTACCTTGCAGGAAGCGGGGGAAATATATACCTCGGGTGAACTGTATGTATTTAAGAGTAAGGTCTATTTGACAGGAGAGGCTAGCCGTCAAGCTGATGGCTATACTCTCACCGCCAAACTGGCTACTGTGGATCTTACAGGTATCAATAATGGCTTGTCTATCGCCGAAGAAAACTTTCTTAAAGAACCGGTAGCCAATAGTCCGGTTAAGGCTAGTCTTTATCAGGAAGTATGGACCAAGGTGGAGTCCGGCCAGCGTTATGACTTTATTAATAAGCAAGTAGTTAAGACTTATTATCATAATTATTCAACTAAGCATCTTGAGGATTTCCAGCTTCTAACCGATGAAAAGGGGACCGTAACCCATACGGGGAAACTAGATCCGGATAATTCTTATTACTTGGAACTCACAGCAGTCGATAATGAGGGACGGCAGTTCAAGCGGAGAGTTCATATTGGCGGCTCTAGTCATAGTAGTCCCGATTATCAATATTATTTTCTCCAAGGAAAGCCGAAATTGGAGGAAGGGTATAAGCCCGGAGAAGATGTGCAAGTTACCTTTATGGTCAATGATAAAGAGTTAGTTCCCTCAGCCCAAAGTATTCTTTTCTTTAGAGGCCAAAGGGTTATAGATACCTACCAGGTCAGTGATAATCCGAAGTACAGTTTTACTTTTGCGGCTGAGCAGATCCCTAATGTTAATGTCTTTGGTGTTTATTTTGACGGATATAGCTATCGAGAAGCATATTCTGTGAGTATACCTTTTGCTCAGGATAGTAAAGCCCTGGATGTGAAGATTCAAACAGATCAGGCTGAGTATCGTCCCGGCGGAAAGGTTAAGCTGGGACTCCAGGTTACCGATGTTAACCATAAACCTGTCCAAGGGGCCCAAGTTAATCTAAACTTAGTGGATGAAGCTTTATTTAGCCTACGCGACCAGAATGTAAACCTGCTTAGCAGTCTTTATGGTGATCACCTGAATCTATTTCTTTTCACCAGGAAATCTCATAACCATCCTGAATTTGGCGGAGGTGCTGAATCAGGTGGGGAAGGTGGTTCGGAACGCAAGGATTTCCGTGACACCGTACTCTTTACGACCCTTACTACCGATAGAGATGGGAAAGTAAGTGTAGATTTTCAGTTGCCGGATAACCTTACTTCTTGGCGGGTGACCTACCACGCCTTTACTGAAGACCTTCAAGCGGTCAGTGGTACCTCAAAAATCCCGGTTCGTTTACCGTTTTTTAGCGAAATGACTTTAAATAAAACTTATCTGCAAGGAGATTCTCCTATCGTGATCCTCCGTTCTTTTGGAGAAAAACTGGGTAAGAAGCAGGCTGTAGCTTATAAGATAAAGCTGATTGATCCTCAAGGCCAAGAAAAGAGTTGGGCAGAGAACGGGACAGCTTTCACCCCGCTAGACTTAAAACTTCCTGCCTTGGAAACAGGTAAGTATAGCTTAACGGTTTCCGCTACGAACGGTAGTTTGGGAGATACCCTAACTAAAGAATTCCTGGTCGCTAAGTCTTTTCAGGAAAGGACTGTCACCACGCAGGAGCTTTTAAAAGAAGACTTGAAGATCAAAGGTTCTCCAGTAAAACCCACTACGGTAATTTTTAGCGATTATGAAAAAAGCCAATATCTTAGGGGTTTATACCAGTTAGCTTGGACTAACGGCAGCCGCTTGGAGCAAAAGTTAGCCGGGCTGGAAGCTAGGAAGCTGCTGAGCGAGTATTTCCCTGGGGAAAATATTTTTGGAGAGAGGGAAGAACAGGAATCTCTTCTTGTCTACCAACAAGTTGATGGCGGGATCAGTATTTTGCCTTATGGGGAGAGCGAGCTAGGATTATCTGCTATGGTAGCTTCCAGTACTTCCGGGATATTTGACAACAGTGGATTGATCCGTTATTTCTACCGCGTTCTGGACGGAAATAGCACGGAAGATGATAGAAGTTTGGCTCTCCTTGGGTTGGCTGCCCTTAAGGAACCTGTGCTGCTCCAGATTAATGACTATTTGCTTGAAGAAAAACTGGAGCCCGGGGTAAAAATTAACCTAGCCCTAGCCCTACTAGAGATCGGTGATGGTGCTTATGCTCAAGAGGTATTTAGAGAGTTATTGGGACTCTATGGGGAGGACTTGGGCTCAATAATGAGAATTAATGTGGGACGTGCACAGGATGAAATCATCGAAGCTACAACCCAGATGACTCTCTTAGCTTCGCGCCTGGATCAACCGGAAAAGAATAAACTTTATCAGTACCTCCTGGAAAATCCGGGTCAGGACATCCTTAACCTTGTAGAGCAAATTCAGATTCTCAAGTACAATCTAAAATATCTGAAAGCTTCTCCGGTAAACTTTAGTTATGAGCTGAACGGTGAGAAATTTACCAAAGCATTAAAAGATAAAGAAATCTTCAAATTAACCCTCTTGCCGGAGGACTTAAGGAAGATCAAGATTAGCCAAGTAGAAGGAAAAGTAGGAATGATAAGTCAATACAGTCTCCCTATCCAAGCTGGAGAAACAGGGGATGGGGAAGGTTTAGAAATCAGCCGCACCTACCTGGTTAAGGGAAATAAAACAACTACTGTCCAGAGGTCGGATCTGGTTCAGGTTGTAATTAGTTATAATATTGGGGATAAAGCTCCTGCCGGCCTCTATGAGATTGTTGATGTTTTGCCCGCGGGACTAACCCATATTTCCCGTCCCTATGATTATCATAGAGACTCCTACCAAAAAGGGGGTTATCCGTGGAGTTACCCTACGGAGGTCAATGGGCAAAGATTAGTCTTCCAGGTTGGTAAGGGTGAATACAAAATAAATTATTTAGCCCGCGTTATTTCCCCTGGCGAATTTACCTGTGAAGCTCCGATCTTAAGCAATATTAAGAATAACGCTATTTATACCGGCGGCAGTCAGGATAGAATTATGATTGAATAACCGGGGAAGCAGTGTTAAGGATTAGGATCAAATAACGTTCAAATCAGTTTGAGGTTGGGGGCCAATGAGGTTGAAATTAAGGTTATCCCTTAAAAACTTGATAATATTAATAGGCTTAATAGTTTTAGGCTGTTTCCTCATTCTCCTGACAGGATGCAGTGGGGAGGCACAAAGTGAAGAAGAAAATAAATCAGAGCAAAGGGTGGAGCTTGTCTCCAGTCATCCCAGTTTTGTCACCAAGGAGGAATGGAACTCCATACTGGCGGAGCAGGCGGCAAGTCGGGCGGAAAATGTAGCCCTTCCGGAGGGCCGGATCGTAAGTGCCGTCCTGCCTCACCACTTGGTGGCCGGCCGTCTGATAGTAAACGCTATAGAAACCTTGGCCCGGCAGAACCCTAATTTAATAATCCTGGTAGGGCCCAACCATTTTAATAAGGGGGCCAAGGTTATTACGGGATTCTCCGGTTGGCAGACTCCCGAAGGTGTCGTGGCGGTGGAAGACAGGGTAGTCAGTGTTCTCTTGGATAAGGGTCTAGCCTTAAGAGATGAAGAAGTCCTTTCCCAAGAACATTCTGTGGGAGCCCTGGTCCCTTTTCTGAAATACTTTCTGCCGGAGGCCAAGATTGTCCCCCTTATTTTGCATCATGATGTAAGTTTGCACGAAGTAGACGCCCTCTTAAATGCCCTTGAACCTTTCTTAAATGGAAGAGCGGTCTTAATTTCCTCCGTTGATTTCTCCCATTATCTTCCCAGAAGTGAGGCTCAGGCTAAAGACCGGGAGACAATCAGGTATATGAGAAATTTTAATTATGCTACTCTCTTTAGCCTGGGTAACGATTATCTCGATTCCCCCGCTTCCTTAGCCGCTGCCTTGCGCTTGGCAGAAAAACGGGGTTTTAAGGAGTTTAGCGTTTTGGACAACACTAATTCCGGAATCATCCTGCAGAACGATTTTATAGAGACTACCAGTTATTTTACGTTAGTGTTTAGTGAAAGAGGCAGTGCTTAAAGCCAAATTTACAACAACGAGATATAATCACGACGGAGTTCTGAAAAAATTTAAAAATTGGTTATTAGGTATCGGCTTTTTGTCGATACCTTTTAAATTGGGTTATGGCAACTTTTCTTTCATTACAAGCTAAGAGCATATTATGCTTCGGTAAAATAGAATGACGATATATTTGAATTAAGTGAATATGAAAGGAGAGTAGGCATTAAACCCGGTGATATGCTAAAATAAAGTGTAAATAAAAATAATGAAGGATGTTATGATGCTCTTAATCCTTGCTATACTTCTCCTCTTAGCAACATTTTCAACAAAATTAGCTGAAAAATTAGGAATTCCCGGGCTGATTGTTTTTCTGGGCTTAGGGATGATTTTTGGCAATGATGTCTTAAATCTAATCTATTTCGATGACCCCTTGCTTGCGGAAACAATTGGGACAGCCTTTCTAATCATTATTTTGTTTGAAGGCGGCTTCAGTACTAAAAGAGAATTAATGAAAATAGTTATAAAGCCGGCCTTTACTCTGGCAACAATCGGAGTAATCGTTACCGCAGTAGTCATAGGAACTCTAGCTTATCTTTTGCTCGATCTAAGCTTACATTCTGCTTTTCTCATTGGTGCTATCATCTCCTCGACTGATGCAGCCGCAGTTTTTGCTTCCCTAAGAAACAAAAAAATCGAGCCTAAGACGGCGGCTACTCTTGAAATTGAGTCTGCTACCAATGACCCGATGGCGATTATTTTAACCATAACTATTATTCAGTTAATTCAAGGAACATTCTCCAGTCCTGTTTTTTTTGTTGTTAACCTAGGTTGGCAAATCCTTGCCGGTTCGCTTATCGGTTATTTAATCGGCAAGGTTGGTCCTTATATTATTAATAAGGCTAAACTAGAAACAGGAGGTTTTTACCTTGTTCTCACTTTAGGCTTATGTTTTTTAAGTTACGGACTGGCTTCAGAAATCAAAGGAAACGGCTTCCTAGCAGTATTTATTACCGGTTATTTGATTAGCAATTCCCAATTCGTCTATAAAAATAGTGCTTTACGGTTTGTCGATGGTCTTTCATCCTTTAGTCAAGTAATGCTGTTTTTAATGCTGGGGCTTCTGGTTTCGCCATCTAAGGTTCTTTTATATTGGCAAGATGGTATCATCATTTCTTTGATTCTAATCTTCATTGCTCGTCCTGTAGCGGTTTTTTTACTAACAATCTTTTGGGATTATTCCTTAAGACAAAAGATTTTTCTCTGTTGGGGAGGAATCAAAGGGGCAGTGCCCATCGTCTTAGCGGTCTATCCTTTTGCGGCGGGTCTGGAGGATGCGAATTATTATTTTAATATTGTGTTTTTTGTAGTTTTGCTTTCTGCCCTTATCCAAGGTGCTACTCTTGATTTACTAGCGGGAAAATTAAAGTTGTTCTTTGGCAAGAAGAAGCCCTCTGTTCACTCTTTGGAACTGATTTCTTTAGAAGAGTCAGGAAGTGAACTTATCGAGTATAATATTAAAAAAGAGTCAGAACTCATCAATAAAAAGATATATCAATTATTATTACCGAAACATAGCCTTGTCACGGCAATCGTAAGGAACAAGGATATCGTTACCCCAAGGGGTAATACGGTGTTGAAAGCAGGGGATACTTTGTTTTTATTGACTCGCATGGATGATAAAGAGGCCCTGCTTGCAGCCCTTGAGCCGGAAAAGGATGTGCCGGAGGAGGATAATTTCCTTAATAAGTCGAAGCCAATACCTGAAAAAGAAAACAAGATGACATCCGGCTTAAATATTAGGAAAAGACTTAAGTAGGATCAACAAAAGGGGTCTACCTTTAATAAATCGACTTATCAAAATAGAATCATCTCTAAGAAGAAGGGAGTAGGGAAATTGATCAGACTTGTGGCGACGGACTTAGATGATACCCTCCTTAATCAGGAATGGAAGATCTCATCTAGGAATATTAAAGCTATTCACCAGGCGGTAAAACAGGGCGTAAAGGTCACTCTAGCCACAGGAAGGATGGCTGTGGCCAGCAGAGGGTATGCCCAAGAGCTGGGCTTGGATGTCCCGATTATTACTTATCACGGGGCTTTAGTGGAACAGGCTTTAAGCGGTGAAGTGCTTTACCGGAAAGTGATCCCTGTAGAGCTGGCGGCAGAGATTGTAGAGATTCTTCTTAAAAAAGAGATTCACACTCAGATTTATATTAAGGATAGGGTTTTTGTTCGAAAAACTAACGCCTATTCAGAACAGTATGGTAAGATGTCGAATCTTAAAGTGGAAGAAGCGGATGTCGGTAAACTTTTAGAGCGAGAACCGGAAGGATTGGAGAAAATTCTCTGTATCGGGGAAGAAGCTGTGTTGAAAAGGGCGGCAAGTGAATTGAGGCAAATTTATTCCGATAGACTCAACTTTACTTCCTCGAAGCCTTATTTCTTTGACATGATTCACCCCGAAGTCAATAAAGGCACGGCTCTGAAGGCCTTAGCCGAGCAGTGGGGGATCAGAGCAGAAGGGGTTATGGCAGTAGGTGATAGTCTTAATGATAGGGAAATGATTACTTATGCCGGAATCGGGGTGGCGGTGGAAAATGCTCATCCGGAAATAAAGAAAATTGCGGATTATATTACTTCTTCCAATAAAGAAGATGGGGTGGCTAAAGCCCTAGAAAAGTTTGTTCTCAATGGAGAATAAGGTAGTTTACCGATCCCAGTTATATTAATTAAAATGCAGGCGGTATTGGAGTTTTCTTGGAGGTTAAAGTGATGTTTGATTTATGGCTCAGTGAGATTTTTTTATTACCATGGCTAGTAATTTTTTACGGGATAATATATATATTCGCTAGATTTTTACCCAAAGGGTTTCTTATTATCCAATTATTATTTGTGCTTATCTGGCGGCTTTTACCATATTACGATATTGATTATCTAGGATATCTACCCTACAAGGATATTTCCACATTTTGGATTATCTCCTCAATCCTATTTTTGTCTTTAAAAAGGAAAAAGTAAGCTTCTTTTAAAAAGCTAAGAAAATAAAGCATAGGGGTAGAAAAAGTGAGAATTTTGTTAATAGCTTTGAACGCTCGCTATGTCCACACTAACCTGGCTATCCGTTACCTCCGGGAGGTTCTGGAGGAACAGGGGCGAGCTAATTGGGAAGTACATCTTAAAGAGTTTTCCATCAATGAACATCTCGAAAATATTGCTGCAGAAATCTATGAGGAGAAGCCGGATATCATCGGTTTCTCCTGTTATATCTGGAATATAAATCAAATACTGGCTCTTGTACGAAGGCTACGCCCGGTTCTCCCCCAGGCCTATTTCTTAGCAGGGGGGCCGGAAGTATCTTTTAACCCTGAAGAGCTTCTTGGCTGGTATCCTCAGTTGGATGCCATTGTTGTCGGAGAGGGGGAATATTCTGTTCCGGCTTTGGTTCAGACCTGGTCTGAAGGGGAACTGCCGTGGGAGGTCAAAGGAATAGTTTGGCGTTTTCCGAAGCCCATGGAAGAAAAAAATCTTAAGTTTATTATCCCCTCGCAATATCAGGGCCAATTTAAGGATGAAGGAACTTTCGTTATCTTCAGCAATGAAAGTTCCGTAAGTCTCCCGGATTTGAACCTTCTTCCCGATCCCTATGCTAAGGAAGAGAATTTTAAAGGTAGATTAGTATATATGGAAACCAGCCGAGGTTGTCCCTATAGCTGTGAATTTTGTATCTCGTCTACTTTTCGAGGGATAAGATATTTGGACCCGGAAAGATTCCGTCTAAGTTTACGCCGGCTTTTCAGCTATGGCGCCAGGACCATAAAATTTGTAGATAGAACCTTTAATGCTCGTAAAAAACATGCTTTCCGGATACTTGAGGTCTTCAGGGAAGAAGCCGAAAGGATCTCAGCCGAAGAAATCCCCAGAGCCCATTG
>CALBJS010000012.1 GCA_937892995.1 uncultured Peptococcaceae bacterium
TGGTTTGCGACAGTCCATACAATTTCGAGTGCTTCATGCTCGCTTAGCCCTCCAGGATTTGGAGCACAGGTTCCCGGTGCTACACTAGAATCTAATCCGTCGATGTCCACAGAGAGCCAAATAGCATCCGTACCATTACCAGCAATTTGCAGTGCTTGCTGAATTACATCTTCATAGCCTCTTTTATGTACTTCACGTGAGGGAATAACCGTTATGCCCTTTTCCTTGCAATAATCACCGTAATCTTTAGATGCTAGCCATCCATTTATGCCAATCTCAACAAGATTTTTAGGATCCAAGGGGTTACGTTCAGGCTCTTCAATTAAGCGTCTAAAAGGCGTGCCACTGCTTATAACATTGTTCTGAGTGCGACGAACATCCAAATGCCCATCCAGCATAATTACACCAACCTTACCCTTTGTGTTATTCATCAAACCCTTCACATTAGGATAGGTTAGCCCATGGTCGCCCCCAATAATCAGCGGAACCACACCATTAGCAATTATGTCAGTAACAACAGTCTCCACTCTTTTGTGAGTTTCTAAAACATTTTGATGGTCTACATTGATATTTCCAAAGTCGGCAATATTTAAACCTTTTAGACTAACATCATAACCAGGTTCGTAGCAATTTGCATACATGCTAATTGTATCCCGTATTACATCAGGGGCGTATCTGCAGCCGGTGCGGAAAAAAACAGAGGTGTCAAAGGGAATCCCTAAAATTCCTACATCTAAAAACTCGGCTTTTTCCCAATCCTGCAGTATTTGGGTCAGCTTCAAATCAGCATCATCAAAAAGTGCTTCCTTCCCGGATTTTCTGGGATCTAACAACCATTTTTCGGCTTCAACAGAAAGTTTCATTTTCAACACTCCTCTTTTAAATTTTTAATAAAACACAGTAAAGCAGGATAAGTCAAAGATAGTGGGACTGTGAAATCACCCAATAGTATCCCTTTGTTTAATTTGACAATGTCAAATTAATTTGTTATTATCATTATATCATGGATTTACTTGATATCAATAATATTCTTTATTTTTATACATTTTTTTGCTGGAATATTTTTGCTAGGAGGTCTGAAATGAAACAAAGCCCCAAAATAATACAGTCGGTTCAAAGAGCTATTGATATTCTTGAGTGTTTTGATTACCATAAAAGGGAACTGTCGCTTAGTGAAATAAGTCAATCCCTAAATCTTAATGCCAGTACTGTGCATGGAATTTTACTCACTCTACAGATAAATGAATATATAAAAAAAATACCTGAGAAGAGCAAATATAAACTCGGTACAAAGCTCCTTGAAAAAGGAAATATGGTTCTTGAGGGGCTTGACATAAGAGAAATTGCCCGTCCTTACCTTGAATTACTAACAAATAATTTCGAGGAAACTTCTCATTTATGTATCTATCAATTAGGATATCTTTATGTTATAGATAAGATGGAACCCCCTATTTCGGGATTTTATATGACTTCAAAGGTTGGATTGAGGATCCCTTTACATTCATCTGCATCCGGGAAATTAATCTTGGCATATCTAAACGAAAAAGATCTGAAGGAAGTATTAAATAGAATTACCCTTGAAAGATACACTGAAAATACCTTAAGCGATGTAAAGATGATAAGGGAAAATTTGGAGAATATTAAAAAACAGGGATATGCTCTTGAGAATGAGGAATTTGAATCAGGCCTATATACAATAGCTGCACCCATATTTAATCACAAAGGAGAGATTATGGGTACAATTAGCGTTTTGGGTCCAACCAAGCGAATTAAAGCAAAGCAAGACCTAATTATTAATGATCTTAAATATTACTGCAAAAATGTTTCTAAATCTATTGGGTTTAATTTAACTTGAATTTAGCAAGTAATAAAAAAACAAATAACTCAAGTCCAATAGTCCCCTGACTGGCTATAATTTCCAAATCGTCAAATGGTTTTATCGTAGTTAGGCCATGAGTCTTTTCTAGATTATAACAGTGCTCTTCTGCTTCGTCTTGGCTTTCACCGTATATTTCAAGTTTTGCACCCACTTTAGAAGCTCCGATTTGTTGCAGGTTTTCCAGCTTTAGATATACAGATGCACCGGTTTTTTCTGAGAGATGTTTGGAAAAAATTAAGGGTGTTCTCTCTATATAAGGCTTGATTCTCTTTCTAGCTTTCCAAATATCTACTATAGTAATATTTTCCGGCAAATGTTCCGCGTTAAAGCAGCAACAACAAAGTTCATCATGACAAACCAAAAACTCAATCGTCTCTTTTTATTTTAGGTTTTGAGTGTTTATGTAACATATGGTGTTACACGGTCACTCTCTTGGTTGTTTTTTATTCTGCACTAATTTCAAAAATCCTTCTTATAATTACAAGAACTTTTAATTTTTGTCAATAATTTTTGCTCTTTTGGCCTTGTTTGTATCGATCGTCCAATGTTAAAACGATATACAATATACTCTTTGGTATAGTCTATTCCTTTTATTATTATAAAACTATGCAATATGACTAACTCTGTTCTCTGCCTTAAATAAAAATGAAAAACCTTTCTAATCGTCAAAAAATGTAGTAAAATGATAGTGTTACATTATATGTGATTTAAAGGAGATGTATAAATGAGTGAACCATATTTTTTAATCAATTCAGCAGTCAGAACGTTAAATTTATTAGAGTATTTGAGTGAAAAGGGAGAAGTTAGTGTTTCTGAATGCAGTAACCATTTCAACATTAATAAAAGTACGGCTCATCGGTTTCTGGCGAGTATGAAGTACGTAGGTTTTGTTGATCAGAACCCTGAAAACCAGAAATACAAATTATCTTTAAAGGTTTTCGAAATAGGCAATAAAGTTATCGAAGATCTTAATTTGAGGGAAGTCGCAAAACCTATAATGCATGAATTAGGAGATAAAACCGGCGAGACAATAAATTTGGGCATTATCGACAACTATGATGTAGTATATATAGAGAAGGTCTTGAGTAAGAACACTCTCAGACAAGACAGCCCTATTGGAGGAAGGGACCCAATCCATTCCACCGCAATGGGGAAAGCAATCATTGCCTTTAAGCCATTGGAGTATGTTGAAGAGTACATTAAAACAAAGGGGCTAACTAAGGTTACTGAAAATACTATTACTAATGTAGAAAAGTTCTATACTGAATTGAAAAGCGTTCGGGAAAAGGGTTATACCATTGATGCAGAGGAAACGGTAGTAGGTTTATCATGTATCGCAGCACCAATTTTTAACAACGAAAATAAGATAGTAGCATCTGTTAGTATATCAAGCCCTAAACAAAGATTGGATAAAGATATTATGAATATTTACAAGGAAGAGGTTAAAGATGCAGCAAGGAGAATTTCCAAGCAGTTAGGAGCAAGAAATATTATTTAAACCACAAACCCACAAATAAAAAAGCTGTTCCCTAAATTTTCGGGAACAGCTTTTTGGAATTATTGTATAATCTTGCTTAGTCTTTATAAGCCAAATTCGGCTAACAGATCCTTTTTAGGTCTAAAGCCCACCATTTTGTTTACTACTTCGCCTTAATTATTACTTACAAAAACATCCCTTGACAACTAACGAATGATCCTGCAAAATCCTAAGTAGTTCTGCCTGCAAATAAAGCGACATATCTTCAATTTCATCTAAGAATAAAGTACCGCTATCGACCAATTCAAACTTACCGGGCTTTCCATGTTTTTTAGCTCCGGTAAAAGCACCGCCCTCATAACCGAATAATTCACTCTCTAGTAGTGTTTCCGGGATAGCAGGATATGCCGTTCAGAAAAAAATCATAAAATGAAAAATGCTTCTATTTCAAATGATTGCTTTCAGGAGTGTTTTGGCAAACAAGAGAGCTGCTCCTGAACTTGTACCTTCAAGAGCAGCTTTCTTTTTGATTTTGATGTTATAAGCCGATTTCGGCTAATA
>CALBJS010000013.1 GCA_937892995.1 uncultured Peptococcaceae bacterium
TGAGCGGGGATGATGGATTGCAAAAAGGCTTTAATAAAATGTGACGGCGATCTTGATAAGGCAGTAGATTTCTTAAGAGAAAAGGGATTGGCTGCCGCTGCCAAGAGGGAAGGACGGATAGCTGCCGAAGGGATGGTAGAATCCTATATTCACGGAGGTGGCCGTATAGGGGTATTGGTAGAAGTTAACTGTGAAACTGATTTTGTAGCTCGAGGAGACGAATTCAGGCAATTCGCTAAAGATATAGCTATGCAGATAGCAGCGGCTAAACCCCTATATGTCAATAGAGAAGATGTTCCTGTCGAAGTGTTGGAACATGAAAAACAAATTTTAAGAGCTCAAGCTTTGAATGAAGGCAAACCGGAAAAAATTATTGATAAGATGGTTGAAGGCCGTGTGGAAAAATACTATAAAGAAATTTGCCTGATGGAACAGCCTTTTATCAAGGATCCTGACATTGTCATAAAAGACCTTCTTATGCAGAAGATTGCTAAAATTGGAGAAAAGATTGCAATTCGTCGATTTGCCCGCTATGAATTGGGCGAGGGAATTGAAAAACGTCAGGATAATTTTGCCGATGAAGTTATGAGAGAAATAAAACGCTAAAAAGAGAACACTTCGGTGTTCTCTTTTTTAAGTGAACAGCGAAGCTGCGAGTGCCACACCGGGACAAATAAATTACAGTTCTTGGGTTTAAACACGTTGCTCGTTATTTGTCCTGGATATTGATAGTACGGAAAGGATTTTTCGACTTGTGTGTAGAAATAAATGAAAATGAAGAAGATGGAGGTTCTTCCATGACAACTTCACGCTATCACCGTGTAATCCTAAAGCTGAGTGGAGAAGCTCTTGCCGGAGAGCAGGGTTTCGGGATTGCTCACAACATGTTAATATCTGTCGCCCAACAAGTCAGTGAAGTACAGGACCTCGGAGTTGAAATGGCTCTTGTAGTAGGGGGAGGAAACATTTGGCGGGGGATCGCGGGAAGCTCTCAGGGTATGGATCGGGCTACGGCTGATTATATGGGGATGCTGGCTACGGTTATGAATGCCCTTGCCCTGCAGGATGCTTTGGAACAGTATAATATTCAAACTAGGGTTCTATCAGCAATTGAGATGAGACAAGTAGCTGAGCCTTATATACGAAGAAGGGCTATCCGTCACATGGAAAAAGGACGGATCGTTATCTTCGCTGCCGGAACGGGCAATCCCTATTTCTCTACGGATACGACTGCCGCCTTAAGGGCAGCAGAACTCGAGGCTGAGGTTATCCTTATGGCCAAAAGGGTTGATGGGGTTTACGATTCCGATCCCTTGAAAAACACTGAGGCTAAGAAATTTCAACGGTTATCCTATCTAGACGTTCTTAGTAAAGGTTTAGGCGTAATGGATTCAACGGCAGCTTCTCTATGCATGGATAATGATATACCACTTATTGTTTTTAATCTTAATCAAAATGGTAATATTATTAGAGCCTTAAAGGGAGAACCTATTGGAACCTATGTAGGGAGGGAATAATAATGATTAATGATGTGTTGAACCAAGCGGAAATCAAAATGAAGAAAACTGTGGAAGTATTACGTAAGGACCTAGCCTCTATCCGGGCAGGCAGAGCTAATCCGGCTATGTTGGAGAAGGTATCCGTAGATTATTACGGCACCCCTACTCCAATTAACCAACTTGCCAATATTTCAGTTCCTGAGCCTCGCTTGCTTCTTATTCAACCTTGGGATAAATCTTCGATTAAGGATATTGAAAAAGCCATTCTTAAGTCTGATCTTGGTCTTAACCCGTCAAATGATGGGGTTGTAATTAGGCTTGCCATTCCCCAATTAACCGCTGAACGTCGAACAGAAATTGTTAAGTCAGTGAAAAAGAAAGCTGAAGAATCCAGGGTTGCTATTAGGAATATCAGGCGAGAATTAATTGATGATATTAAAAAAAGAGAAAAAGATAAAATAGTTTCTGAAGATGAGTCTAAGAAAGGGCAAGATAACGCTCAAAAGGTTACGGATAAGAATATTAAAGATATTGACGAAATATTGGGGAAAAAAGAACAAGAAATTATGGAAGTGTAATAAGATTTGCATTGGCTTGGGAGAAAGTGGAGCGATATTTCTAAGGAATTAGCTGAAAAAAAAGAAGAATTTACCTGCGAAATTATTAATCCTGTCGGAAGGATTGTTTCTTGCGGGGATTTACGCGTAGCTAGAGTCGGTCAAGTAGAAGGAAAATTGAAATTTACTCTATTGCATGATAGATTTAATAAGGTGTTAAGTTGTTGACCCCCTATGCGAAGGGGGTTTTTCCACAACAATGAGGAATATGGCGATAACTGAGGTGGGTAGTATTGAAAATTTGGAAGAATAATATGAGGAAGATCGCTTCCGAAAATATAGACATGGACAGAATACCTAAACATATCGCGATAATCATGGATGGAAACGGTAGGTGGGCTAAACAACAAGGGATGCCTCGTACTATGGGACATAGGGCAGGTGTTGAGGCTTTAAGAAATATTGTTAGGTTTAGTAGTAATCTTGGTGTAAAATATTTGACAGTGTATGCTTTCTCTACCGAAAACTGGAGAAGACCTCAGTCCGAAATTGGGATTTTAATGTCTTTACTTAAGGAATATGTACGTAAGGAACTAGATGAATTAAATGCTAATAACGTTAAAATCAGGATATTAGGGGATATTTACCAATTACCTAAAGATGTACTTGAGTCCATATTATTCGCGTGTCAAAAAACTAAAGATAACACGGGTTTAATATTTAATCTAGCTCTTAATTATGGCGGTAGAGCTGAGTTAATAATGGCAATAAAAAAAATCATTAATGATGTCCAAAACAATTATCTGGAAACTGAAGAAATCAATGAAAATCTATTTGATTCCTATCTTTACACTGCGGGTTGCCCAGAGCCGGAATTGCTTATTAGAACTTCCGGTGAGATGAGACTAAGTAATTTTTTGCTTTGGCAGGTTGCCTATTCTGAGATTGTTGTTGTTAAGGAATGTTGGCCCGATTTTAATGAGAAGTCTCTGCACGATGCAATTCGAACTTACCAGAATAGGGAGCGGAGATTCGGTGGGATTAAGAAGGTTGAGGAATAAAAAATGACAAAAAGAATACTGAGTGCTCTTATTGGGGCACCTCTATTATTGGTATTAACATGGCTAGGCGGATGGTACCTCGCTTTATTAGTCGTAGGGCTTGCTTTGCTCGGGCTCAGAGAGTTCTTAGACATTGGTCAAAAGGCCGGTATTGTTAGGAACTCGAAATTCATCGAATTATTCTGCCTCCTGTGGTTAGCTGTTTTTTTATCAAAGCATACGCAATGGCTTTTACCCTTAGGTATGGTTTGGTTTATTCTCATCTTTGGCGGGTACGCCCTTTTTTATCCAAGGATGTCTTTTGCTGAAGCATCTTATGCTTTTCTCGCTATTCTTTATCCTGTTACCCTTTTCGCATATTTATACTACCTAAGGGAGCTTCCCCAAGGGCTATACTGGTGCTTTTTTATTTTCTTTTTAGTTTGGATTACTGATACAGGAGCTTTTTTTGTGGGCAATTCCCTAGGCAAAAGAAAGCTTGCCCCGAAAGTAAGCCCTAATAAATCTATCGAAGGATCAGTCGGGGGACTATTAGCTGCTTTAATTTTTGGTTTTATTTATTGGTTTATTACCAAAGGAGGAACACTCCCGGCTATTTTGCTCTTATCGCTAATAGCAAGTGCAGTTTCTCAGATAGGAGACCTCTTTGAATCTGCTTTAAAAAGAGCTGCAGGGGTCAAAGATTCCGGCACTCTCATTCCCGGACATGGGGGAATTTTAGACAGGTTCGATAGCTTTCTATTTGCTCTTCCTGTTGTCTATTTTGCACTAATTCTTGGTATGGTAGGATAATGGATGACAATGCTTTTGGAGAAGGGACTTAATAAAGTGAAAACAATCTCGGTTTTAGGCTCGACGGGCTCTATCGGCACTCAGACCCTGGATGTAGTAGCATCTTTCCAAAATAAATTAAAGGTACATTCTTTAACGGCCTATTCGAATGTGAAACTGCTAGAGAAACAGATTAGGCAACTCAAACCGGAAATAGCCGTGATGATGGACGAGAAGGCTGCTAAGGAAGTAGCCAAACGGACGAGGGATCTGCCGGTTAAAGTTCTTCAAGGGATGGAGGGGCTAATCGAGGCGGCTAGTGCCGAACAGGTTAATATTGTAGTAACTGCAGTGAGTGGAAGTGTCGGATTAAAGCCTACC
>CALBJS010000014.1 GCA_937892995.1 uncultured Peptococcaceae bacterium
CCGCAGTAGGACATGCTGTAGCTATTGAGGTTAATTAAGATAAGCTATAAGATGTCAAGTGAATCTTAGGGGGTGCAAAAGTTGTTAAACAATATAATACCTGCATTTGTTGTTGGTGGTTTGATATGCGTGCTTGGACAATTACTAATGGACCTAACAAAGGCAAATATAACACCTGCTCATGTGTTAGTAACCTTTGTAACAGGAGGAGTAGTATTAGGGGGTTTAGGACTTTATGAACCTTTAGTAAGAATAGGTGGGGCGGGAGCAACAGTTCCTTTGTCAGGTTTTGGATATACTTTGGCCAAAGGTGCGATTGAAGGTGCCCAAAGTACCGGTTTACTCGGAGCATTTTCGGGCGGAATTCAAGCTGCTGCAGTAGGGATAGCAGCAGCCTTATTTTTTGGTTACTTAGTAGCGGTTGTATTTAATCCGAAAGGTTGATTAGGATGTCACTAACAGCAGAAACGAACATGAATATCTCCAAAAACTATCAAGAAAATATCGATTATTTAAATGAAAAATTAGGTACTAAAGAAAGCTATGATATCGTAGTTCGGGAGATGAATGTAGGCGGGAAAAAGATAGCGATATATTCAATAAACGGAATGGTAGGAAGACCGGCTTCAAATATGATCTTAGAGGCTTTTATCGAGATTGAAAGAGCAGAACTTGTTGTCAACGCTTTGGATAAACTAGTTAAATCAAAAATCGTGGATTTACAAGTCTCGGAAGTTGAGGCTATGGATGAAGTTCTTTATTTTGTCTTATCAGGGGCAATGGCAATTATTGTCGAAGGAAAGACTCAGTCCATTATTATTGATGTTCGAAGCTATCCTTCCCGAATGCCCGAGGAACCAGATGTTGAAAGAGTGACAAGAGGCTCACGGGATGGTTTTACGGAGACTCTCGTTTTTAATACTATCCTTATTCGCCGTCGTTTACGTGATCCAGGTTTAAGGATGAAACTTGTCAAGGCAGGAAGTCGTTCTAAGACTGATGTTTGTATAGCTTATATCGAAGATATTACCAATTCCAAAATGGTTGACTATATTGAAAAAGAAATAAAGAATATTAAAATCGATGGAATACCAATGGCTGAGAAGTCTGTTGAGGAATTCATTCTCGGCAGTAAACTCTGGAATCCTTTTCCACGTGTTAGATATACTGAAAGACCGGATGTGGCTGCTATTCATTTACTAGAAGGTAATGTTATTGTCATAGTCGACACTTCACCTAGTGTAATCATTGCTCCCTGTACTCTCTGGCATCATGTCCAACATGCTGAGGAATACCGCCAAGAGCCAGTAATAGGGGCATATTTGCGTTGGGTTAGATTTTTTGCGATTTTAGCCTCGTTATTTCTCTTGCCACTATGGTTGGCAGCTGCTCTTAATCCCCACCTTCTTCCTGAATCTCTACAGTTCATCGGGGTTCAAAAACCGGCCAAAATTGGATTGTTGGTGCAAGTTCTAATCGGAGAAATATCTATAGACATTTTACGTATGGCAGCGATTCATACGCCATCACCTTTAGCAACTGCCTTAGGTTTAATTGCAGTATTAATGTTAGGGGATATAGCGATAGAAGTCGGATTATTTACTCCTGAAGTGATTATGTATTTAGCTATAGCTGCTGTAGGAACATTCGCAACCCCGAGTTATGAACTGGCACAGGCTAATCGGTTAGTTAGGATATTCCTAGTATTGGCGGCTGGTATCTTTAATTTCTGGGGATTAGGGATAGGTGTTTTGTTATTATTCATTCTGCTATGGCGTACAAATTCCTTTGGTGTCCCATATCTTTGGCCACTAATACCCTTAGACTATAAGGCATTAATGACCATCCTTGTACGACAGCCAGTTCCGATAGCTAATCTAAGACCTAGCATTTTCAAACCTAAAGATAGAATTAGACAGCCACAAGAGAGAACAGGATCGTAATATCTATTTCAAATCATTCACTTTTTGTATGGCCGAACGAAAATAAAATCCATGGCTACTAGAACCAGTATAGCGATCAATATCGGATTTATTTGTTGATACGAATTGATACCATAATATCTTTGATAATTATGGTGGGGGATAGTATAAGGCACTGAAACATAAGAGTAAAAAATATTAGAGGATAGTAGATAGGGCTTACCCCTGTATCCAATGTTAAAGGTACCAAGTTGAGGTGCCGGTAGTTGGTAATAATACTTTGGAAACAGGGAATTGTTCATCTATTATCCTCCTTCTTTTATGTTATGAAGATATTCTGGAAGCCTATAATAATCTTTGATACTTAAGATATTATATTATAATTAATGCTATATTGACACATATATGGATAATACTGTAAGTGATTTAGTTACCTATGTCAGGTTTAAAGACGAAAATGGTTCAAAAAAAAATATTATCCAATATTTAGCTTTATGTTTTAGGAATTATTATGTAGAATATAATATTGGATTGGAGTGTAATACCTATGATTATTGGATTTGGTTTTGGTAGCCCCTTCACAGCATTTTTAATGTTGATTATTACTGGCTTTATTTCTTATTTCTTAGTAAAATTCATAAGAAGTCTAAATCGAAAATCTTTTTATTTAGAAGATAAAGAAGTAACAAAAGAGAAAAGAAGAGAGTACTACTATGATCAAAGACGAAAGGCCAAAGAACTAATGGATAAATATGATTTGACTAATGAAGAAATTGAAAGAATAATAGAGGAAGAGCTCAAGGAATAGTACCTATATATGCCTAATTTTTTTATTTGTATTATTTTCTTTGATAAGGAGGGATTCTGTAGAAATAATAGTATTCATACAATTTATATTTTAGTGTCGAAAAATGAATTTTTGAAAGGGTGTATGGTGTTGAATCTGAAAAAGACTTTAGTAACGTCTTTCCTTGTCCTTATTTCTTTATTTGCTTTTAACGAAGTTGCCTTCGCTTCAGGTGGAAGTAGTCAGGAACTAGGCAACAATTTACCGTTATGGAGTGTTTTGCCTTTTGTAGGCATGTTGCTTTCTCTTGCTATTATCCCTCTGGTTAATGGTCATTGGTGGGAGCATAACATGGGTAAGGCTAGTGCATTCTGGTCGCTGGTTTTTCTAATTCCCTTTTTTATTGCCTACGGTGGAGCTGTTACCATAGAACAGTTATTGCATAGTGTGGTACTTGATTTTATCCCCTTTATTGTTCTCCTTTTTGGTTTGTTTGCCGTTTCAGGGGGTATTATTCTGCGTGGTTCCTTAAAGGGAACACCGTCAGTTAATATTATAATGTTGACCATCGGAACTCTCTTAGCCAGTTGGATAGGAACTACTGGAGCCAGTATGCTTTTAATCCGGCCAATGATCAGGGCTAATGAGTGGCGACAAAAGAAAACTCATATGATAATCTTCTTTATTTTCCTGGTTTCCAATATGGGT
>CALBJS010000015.1 GCA_937892995.1 uncultured Peptococcaceae bacterium
GGTATTGTTCTGGATCTTTCCGGTTGGAAAGATATCGTACTTATTGATGATGTTAATATGCAAGTCGTGGTTAGACCCGGTATTGTTCATGCCGAGCTAAATGCCTTGTTGTCCCCGTACGGTTTATTCTTCCCTCCGGATCCGGGTAGCTCAGTTTTTGCTACCGTCGGAGGAATGGTTAGCAACAACGCCAGTGGTCTTAGGGCAGTAAAATATGGTGCTACCTTTCAATATGTTCTTGGGTTGGAAGTAGTTCTTCCCAATGGGGAGGTCATGCGGACGGGTGGTGTTAAATCCAAAGCACTGAAAAGTGTTTCGGGGCTTGACCTGACCAGAATCTATTGCGGTTCGGAAGGAACCCTGGGTGTCATTACTGAAGTTCGTTTGAAGCTATTACCAAAGGCTCAGGCTAGGGGAATTATGCTTGCTCTTTTTGAAAAGCTTGAAGACAGTGCCTTCACTGTACTTGACGTATTTAAGGCGGGAATCATACCTTCCGGCATTGAAATCTTGGACGATGGTGGAATTCGTTGTGCCAATATGTTCAAGCCGGAACTCAATATTCCTGAAGTGGAAGCGGCTATTTTCTTCGAAATAAACGGTACAAAGCCAGGAGTTGAGGAAGAAGGCAAACAGGTTCTCGCTATTGCCGAAAAAAGAGCTAAGAGTGTAGAATGGGCCACCGATGCGGACCGTATGGCCAAACTCTGGCAAGGAAGGGCAGTGATCGGTGCTGCATCAGCTAGGTTAATTCCCGGAAAAACCAGAATTTTTGCTGGTGAAGATGTCTGTTTCCCTATTTCTAAAGTACCGGAAGCGTTAAAAAGGATAAAAGAATTAAGCAAACAATATGATATTCCTGTTGTTATCTATGGCCATATCGGTGATGGCAATATGCATACGGCCCCCATCATGGATCCCCTCATTCCTGATGAAGTTGCAAGGACTCATAAGTTGGCTGAGTCTATTCATCGTCTTGCTCTGGAACTTAATGGCTCCACTACGGGAGAACACGGTGTTGGATTCGCTCGGGTAGCATATATGGAAGAAGAACATGGCAAAGCTTTAGATGTTATGTGGGACATTAAGAAAGCAATAGATCCGAAAGGGATTATGAACCCCGGCAAGATATGGAAGCTGGGGAGGGGGTAAAGGATGCAAGCCACCTACAAAATTGATTTCACTGAAGAACTAAAAAAATGCGTTAAATGTGGAACTTGCCGTGCTCATTGTCCTTTGTTTGTTGAAATCAAGGGTGAACCAGGTTCACCTCGCGGAAGACTGGCACTTGTAAAAAGACTTCATGAAGGCAAGATTAAACCGACCAAAGAGCTAGCCGAGATATTGTATACTTGTCTTCTCTGCAAGACCTGTGCGGTAAATTGCCCCTCAGGGGTTATCAGTGATGAACTTATCCTTGCCGGTAGAAATGTTTTAAATGAGTCCATGGCCCAACCCATGATCAAGAAAGCACTTCT
This sequence comes from uncultured Peptococcaceae bacterium, assembly GCA_937892995.1. Classification (GTDB taxonomy): domain Bacteria; phylum Bacillota; class Desulfitobacteriia; order Desulfitobacteriales; family Syntrophobotulaceae; genus CALBJS01. The sequence continues at coordinate 1,479 of CALBJS010000015.1, forward strand.
CAAAGGTTTCCTCACTCGACCATCATTACTTTACGCCTGTATGACCTTGGCGGGACTCTACCAGAAAACAGGACTGCATAGCCTTTTAACTAAATCCAAACTCTTCGATCTTTTGCCTGACAAGCTCAACGTCTGTACCAAGATTATGCCGGATGTCACGAGAAAACCGGCTCGTACTAGGATCCCGATAGTCACCCCGGCTAAGGGTGAGAAGAAATTCAAAGTAGCTTATTTTTTAGGGTGTGCGACTAATCACCTTTACCCGGATGTTCCGGCAGCCGGAGTGAAAGTCTTAAGCCATAACGGCTGCAAAGTCGTTACCGTGGAAGGGGTGAAATGTTGTGGAATGCCGCACATGGCTTACGGAGAAACAGAAACTGCTTCAGAACTTGCTAAACACAATATGAAGATTCTCTTGCAAGAGGATTACGATGCCTTAGTCTGTGACTGTGCTTCTTGCTCTTCCACCTTCAAGGAATTCTATGTGCATCTCTTCCCGCAAGGAAGCAAGGAATATGAAATGGCCAAAGAGCTGCAGGCCAAGACCTATGACATCAGCGAATTCCTGATTACCAAGACCGGGATCAAAGCAGGTAAGAAAGCAAGTAGCAAAGCAGGCGGTGAAGAACGGAAGGTCAAAGTCACTTACCATGATCCTTGTCATTTAAAACGTGCCCAGAATGTGTTTAAAGAGCCTAGAGAGATCCTCAGGAGTATTCCTGGGGTCGACTTTACCGAGATGAAAGATGCGGATCGCTGCTGTGGTTCGGCAGGAAGCTTTACTATCATGCATCATGATCTTTCCATGAGGGTCTTAGATAAAAAGATCACGAATGCCCAGAAGGTTAATCCTGAATATCTAACGACATCTTGCCCTACCTGTGCCATGCAGTTAAGTTATGGGCTGAAGAAAGCCGGTTCCAAGGTTAAAGTAGTTCATCCGGTCCAATTGCTGGCCGAGACCTATAAAGAGGAATAGTAAAACCATAATAATTTACTGCTAAGAGGGGAGGGAATAAGAAGATGACCAACAGATCTGACTTCAAGAAGAGGTTGTTTTGTGACCAAAGTCTTTGTCTGGGGTGTAAGACATGTGAATTGCGTTGTGCGGTTGAGAGAAGTTCTGTTAGTAAGTGTTTGAACAAAGCTGTGAAGGAGGAGGTTCTTCCCAGGTCTCGCGTTTATGTTCAATGGGAAGGAAAGAGATCCCTTCCTCTTCAGTGCCGTCATTGTGAAGAGGCCCCTTGTCTGGAAATATGCCCGACCGGGGCATTGAAGAGAGATGAGGAAAGCAGATGTACCTATATCGACGGAGAACGCTGTATCACTTGTTGGATGTGTGTTATGGTCTGCCCGTATGGAGTAATTTCCCCGGCTATAGAGATACGTGCTGCAGATAAATGTGATCAATGCTTTCAAATGGCAGAGCCTTTCTGTCTGGCTGCCTGTCCTACCGGGGCACTGCAATTGATGAGCCCGGCAGAATATGAACAAAGATTGGCAGATAGGAGAATGAATACCTCTCCGGCCGAATGGTTGAGTTTAATATAAGGGGGATAAGAAAGAATGCGTCAAGTGCGGAAGAAAAGTGCCGATCCGGTTGCTCGTTCTTATTTGCTAAAAGCTAAAAAAGAAGGTTTGGAATTATCTTGGAATAGATATGAGAATATGCTACCTCAAGACGGATTTGGAAAGCTGGGGTTAAGCTGCTTCGATTGCTTACAAGGCCCGTGTCGGTTGAATCCGTTCAGCCTAAAAGAAGAGCGTACCATCTGTGGCAGGAACAAAGAGGATTTGGTTCTTTACAACATCCTACGTTTATTATCTGGCACAGTTTTTCCAGAAAAGGGCCAAAGATTAACCTGGAAGGAAATGCTGCTAGAAACAGCTCGGACCCGGATGGAGGATCTGAAAAAAAATAAAAAATTTATAGAAAAGAAGGAAAGCACCAAACAAATTGGCTTGGGAGTTCTGGAAAAAGAAACTGTGAACATTTGTCTGGAGTCTGTATCCCCGGAAGTTTTGGATAGGTGTCTTCAACTGGCGGAAGAGATGAAGCAAGAAGCAAGAAACAGCGGTGCCAAGGGTTTCAAGCTCGTTCTGGCCGGTGATGCGACACCGGTTTATCCGGTGGTAACGGTAAGCAATGCCGGGGGCGTGGAATTTGCACTGCTCACGGGGCTTATAGACTTATATGCAGTGGGACCTTCAGGTTTGGGATTGGGGAAAAACGTTATTCCTTCCTATCATACTGTTTACCGAGATGCAGCTCCCAATGCGGACAAGGAGGAGATGAGGGACTGGTTCATCCAGGCTGCTGTTGCTTATACCAAGCGGGATAAAGAAAAAGTCTTAGAGTCAGAGCAAATAGGTGAAGCTCGATTGCTGGCGATTGATCCCTCTTTTCTGAAAGCTCATTTGGAGCAAGGAACAATTCGAAAAATATGTATTTTAGCCGGGGGTTCCAGTGTGCTGATTACAGAAGATGCCTTGCTCTGTGAAGCTGCCATTGTGCTGTCAGGCGAGCATAATCTCTGTTTAACCTATGGAAATGCAACAGCTACGTTGGGGAAATATGGCCTTTTGCAACCAGGTGCCGAAGGTGCTTCCCCGAAGGTATCTCAGGCACTTGGCTTGGAAAAAGGATCCCCTGTCTATTGGATGGGGAGTGAATCAGATATCTTAGCTATTCTTGACTTGATAGACGTAATTGGAGCAAATAACGTTCTGGCTTTGGTTCCAGAGCTGTCGACTGCCGAAGATCTGCAAGCTGCTTTAGCTTTAGCAGGAACAGGAGCGAAAGTCTTTACCGCCGTAAAATTACCTGTAGACGGCTGTGAGGCGGTAGCCCAAGAAATTAATGAATTGATTCAGTATTGTGATCCTAAAGATTTCATGATGCAGATCATGGCTGAATTGTAATTATAGTGACAGGATTTTAGAGAAAGGAGGGCTTGGTTTGCGTATTGATGCAGCTAAATGTGTAGGTTGTGGACAGTGTCATCAATTTTGTACCATGGGAGCTATCTATTTTACAAGGAGTGATAAAGGCAGCAAAGTCCATTGCTTTGTCGATGAGGATGAATGTGTAGATTGTGGCATCTGTTTCCGTTCCCAGGTATGTCCTACAGACTCCTTATATCAAATAAACCATGACTGGCCCCGTTCGATTCGGGGGACCTTTAGCAACCCTCTTTCCGAACATAAGGAAACGAGAGTTCCCGGTAGGGGGACGGAAGAAATGAAGACCAATGATATTACCAATCGTTATAAACGGGGATATGCCGGAATGGCTGCCGAGATGGGACGGCCCGGGACAGGAGCACGCTTGAGAGATGCCGAAAAAGTTTTTAAATCCTTGGCTAAACTAGGGGTAGAATTTGAGCCCAACAATCCGTTGACCGGTTTACTTGCTAATAAACAAACTGGAGAGATGAATCCGGAGGTCGTAAATGAAAAAGTGCTCTCTGCCATTATTGAGATGGTTTTTCCCTTGGAATTGGTTATTCCTGTTCTGGATGTTATGGAGCAAGTTGCGGAAGAGATCGATACCGTATTTTCCATCGACTTAGTGGCAAGGGTCGATGAAGATCTAGCGGTGCCTACGGCAAAAGTCATGGAAAAGCACGAAAAGTGGTTCTCCTTAAACGGTAAAACCAACCTTGGCTTAGGACATCTCCGAGTGAAAGGAGCAGGCCTATCATGACCCATACCTTACATCGTCAAGGCCCCATAGATAGTTTTGAACACGATTATGTAGTATTCTCCATGTCAGCAAAAAATTATAATGAGAAGAATTCTAATGTCGCCCTTCGAGAATTCATAAAAATTTTAAGCAAGTACAAGGTTGTCAACATGGGAGATATGAAGACCGGAGGGATGTACTTAGTTGATCAAGACAAAATCATTAACAATGTGCAAGACACGTCCATTGTCCACGCAGTTTTTCAGGATAAGGAAGAAGTCAAAAAAGCCTTAAGAGAGATTAAGGAGGCCGATCTCGGTATATCGGTCATCGTTACCGGTATTGTTAACGAAGTGCAGGATATCTGCCAAGAAGTGGGAATAGAAAGGCACACGGTGGAATATTCGGTAGGGATTAGGGGAAAACTTTCTCGGCTTCCCGAAGAGGAACTTTTGGAAATCACGACGATGTGTGGTCATGGAATGGTATCCCAACACTTAGCCAGGCAGATGCTCCTGGATATGAAACGAGGAAAAAGAAGTGCTCGGGAAGTAGGAGAAATCTTAGCAACGCCTTGTGTCTGCGGAGTATTTAATCCTAAGAGAGCCCAGCAACTTCTCGAAGAGCTGGCTGAAGTCTGGTGTTTCGATGAGTTCTAGGAGGAAGGAGGTAACATCATTGATCTATCTGATCATTGGCAATGGCCCTGCAGGAGTGAGTGCCATCGAACGGATCCGGGAAATAGATTCTCAGGGAAAGATCATACTTGTTTCCGGAGAGAATAATCCTCCTTATAGTCGGATTATAACTCCTGAGTATATGGCAGCGGAAGTGGAAGAAGAAAGGCTCTTTTACCGAGGAAGTAATTTCTATGAACAATATAACGTGGAAACTCGGCTAGGTTGTAAGGTTACAAAGATTATCCCTCATAACAAGATGGTTCTGCTGGATAACGGAGAGGAAATCGGTTATGATCGTTTGTTAATAGCTTCCGGCTCCAGGCCCTTCGTGCCCCCTTGGGCTGATACCGCAATCAAAGGGATTTTTACGCTCTGGGATAAAGCGGATTCAGAAGCTATCTCCAGACACTTGGTAGAGACCGGGGAGGC
>CALBJS010000016.1 GCA_937892995.1 uncultured Peptococcaceae bacterium
GTAGATTTACGCATTGTCTATCCGGGAAAGCGAGCTTTGCAGCCATGGCTGCACCTAGTCCCCAGCCCATAGTTCCGGCTCTGCCTGTGATTAGGTAAGTGCGAGGATCATAAGCTTCAAAAAGCTGAGAAGATAAAATCTGGCTGATTCCGCAATCATGAGTGACTATCGCATCACGCTCAAGATTGTTGCGTAATTCCATTATCGCCCTTTGAGGTTTCATGGGAAAAGTATCGAAGTCTGTTTGACGCGAGTTTACTTTCTTTTCGTAGTTTAGTTTGGCAATATCCCAGGGGAAAGTTAAGGGTAAGGACATCGTTTCCTTCAGTCTGGCACATAATTTTCCAATAAAATACTTTAAGTCCGATTGAATAGCTATTTCTGATTTGACCTGACGATTCAGCTCCTTAGCATCCACATTCACATGAATGAATTTCCGTTTACCTGTGAAAGCAGCCAGATCCCCTGTCGTCCTATCAGCGAAACGACCACCTAGGTTGATTACCAGGTCAGAATCAAGTAAAGTCTTGTTTCCTAAGGGAGTATGGCAGATTGTTCCGATCATTCCGGCATAAAGGGGATGATCGTTAGGAAAAGCATCTTTACCCATGAGTGTTGATACTACAGGAATACCAAGTATTTCTGCCAGTTCATATAACTCTTTCCAAGCCTCGGCAAGTACTATCCCTCCACCTACCAAGAGAATAGGCATACGGGCAAACTTAATTAAATTGATAACTTCCTCTATATCATCATCTGCTGCTTCAGGTATGGGTTCTACAGGAATCTCCTGCTTAAGCCACTGCTCAAAATCGACTTCAATCTCGCTTTTTTGGACATCCAGAGGGAAATCCAGGAGGATGGGACCTCTTCTGTCTGTGGTAGCCATTTTCCAAACCTCTGGAAGCAAAGTGAGCAAATCATTGACATCTTTGATAAGATAGGCACCTTTGGTAACAGGTCGAGCCATTTCCACTATGGGGGCTTCCTGAAAGGCATCCTTGCCGATAAGACCCCTAGGTACCTGACCTGTAATAGCGATCAACGGAGTGGAATCTGCATAAGCACTATAGAGTCCGGTCAGGAAGTTCGTAGCTCCCGGTCCTGAGGTACAAGCACATACTCCTACTTTACCCGTTGCCCGATAATATCCATCAGCCATGAAAACAGCTGTTTGTTCATGCCTTACGTTATAAGACTTAATCTCCCCACCTGCTAGGACAGCATCATAAACAGGTAAGATGGCTGCCCCGGGAATACCGTAGATTTGCTGGACACCTTTACATTCCAAGAATTTTACGAGGAGCTCTGCTCCCGTAATCTTGGTAGTCGCCAAATGTTTTTCCCTCATCGAATTTTCTTCTTCTCTCCACAAAGCCATTTAGACCAACCCCCTCGAATTTCGTTCCGTTTCACTATTTGGAACCCAGTTTCGCAGTGTGGAACTTTTTTTATATTATTACTATTAAGTCCTGGAAACAACTCTTCTACCCTCAATTAACTTAATTTGAAGTTCAAAGGACGATATTTACCGTTAAAAAGCAAAGTATGGTTTTCGCACTTATTATTAATCTCTAGCATTTCTGAGGTAATTTTCTAATAAACATTACCGTAATAATTATGTATTTGATAATATAATTTGCGTTTACTATCAAACTATTAGAGAGGAGAAGAAGAATGGGTCGGTTAACCAAACTCCAAAAAAAGAAACCTTTCTCAATGGCAAAAAGTGCTTAGAATTGTCCTAATCCTAAAGAAATACCTCCTAGAACTTGGAAAACATACTATAAAAAAAACCTATCTACGCTATTGCTGTAGACAGGTTGATTTGTTCTCCTCATATTTCAATGGAACCTTTAAGCATCTTTTTCTTTTTCCTTCTCTTTTTCTATTTCTTTATCCGCTTTTTCTTCATCGCTTGTCGCAGCTTTGAATTCTTTTATACCTCGTCCAAGAGATTTTCCGAGTTCAGGTAGTTTGCCGGGGCCAAATAGGATTAAAGCAATTATTAAGATTATCACTGCTACTGTAGGGGTAATCATACCAATCATCGGTCCGAACATAATAAAATCCTCCTATTCATATCAGTTTTTGATGTAATAGCAATTACAATTATAACTTGTTTCTTCATTTTATACTATCGTACCTTATGAAGAAAGGCAAACTTCAAATAGAGTAAATCTTATTTTTTCTAGTTATAGGCGAATTATTTAGATCACTACTTCTATCTCATCCCCCGGTTTTACCCATCCCGGAGTAATAATGATGGTGAAAATTCCTTCTCGTGGCATGACACAATCCCCAATTTGCTCTCTGATCGCACAACCTGTATGACATTCTTTCCCTATCTGGGTTACTTCCATAACAGCCTCGCCGACCCGGAGCCTGGTTCCAATCGGCAACTTGTATAATACTATTCCTTCGGTGGTTATGTTCTCGGCAAACCTTCCGACCTCCAGATCCTTAATACCCATAGCTTTAACCTTTTCAAAGCTCTCAGTTCCCAGTAAGCTAACCTGCCTATGCCAGTTACCGGCATGGGCATCCCCGACTAAGCCTTGGTCAACTTCAAAATAACCTTTTCCTATTGGACTTTTAGGTATTCCTTTCTTCTCGCTGATATTCACTGCAACCACCTTGGCCATTCTAGTCCCCCCTATATTATTACATAATTTACTTAGTTTATAAATTCCATTTGCTCTGCTACTGATATTAAAAGGCGAGTATTGATTATCCTTGGTGTCCTTCCTTATTTCGTTTTAAATCCATGCCGTTCTAATATCTTCTGAGCATCCGCACCTTGGAGATATTTTAAAAAGGCTTCGGCATTTTCCCTGTTTTTTGCTTCTTTAATGATGGCCGCCGGGTAAACGATCGGAGAATGAGAATCAGAAGGTAGACTCTCTATTATCTTAACCTTATCAGAGCCGGCAGCATCTGAAAGATAGACAAACCCTGCTTCAACATTCCCAGTCTCTACATAAGTAAGAACTTGCTTCACATCTTTAGCTAGAATATATTTTTCTTGTAACGGCTCCCACATTTGGAGATTAACGAGAGCCTCCTTCGCATATTTGCCTGCCGGAACAGTCTCCGGAACTCCGATACCAATCTGGCTGACCGAAGGCTTAGCAAGATCCTTTAGTTCCGTAATATCTTGGCTATCCTTACCTGCAATTAGAACTAGCTCATTACCAAGTAAGTCCAATCTTGACCCGTCTAAGAGAAGGTTCTGTTTCTCTAATTCATCCATCTGACTCTTCCCCGCTGAAAGAAAAATATCTACAGGAGCACCGTTCTCAATCTGCCTCTGAAGAGTACCTGAAGATGCAAAATTATAGGTTATCTGAACTTGGGGATATTTCTGTTTATAATCCTTCTCAATCTCTTTCAGTGCTCCCTGAAGACTGGCTGCAGCCGAAACGTCCAATTCCCCGCTAAGAGAAGCAGCTTGCGAAGAATCCTTTCCGGAAGTGCCACAGGCTGAAAGCAATACTGCCAGTAAGCCTATCAAGACGATATTTAGAAACATCCTCAGTTTGGTTTTCATACTATCCATCTCCTTATTTTTTAAGCCCATTTTTCTTCAATTTCTTATGACTTACTTAACTTTTCTATTTTCACCCCCCTATCTTAGACCCTACGATAAAAATTTTGAAATAATTAAATTTGCCACCCCTTGGTAATCATCGATAGCTAAAACAGGAACAGCGGCCGTGATTTCTTGAACATCAGTAACTATGGCAAGCAAATGTTCCGATGGTGATATTATCTCCGTACCCTTCTCTCTTCTGATTATTTCGATCTTCGGTTTATCTGCCTTTTTGTAACCTTCGACCAGAATCAGATCAACATCTTGAATCAGGTCTGCTACTTCGTCTAAGTTTTTCTTCCCTTGGGTTTCCTGGATTAAGGCAAATTTCGCGGGCCCGATTATGGCCGTGGCTCTAGCCCCTGCCTGTGCAAATCGCCAGGTGTCTTTACCCGGAACATCCATCTCAAAACTATGGGTGTCACTTTTTATTGTCCCGACTTTGTAGCCTCGTTCTACTAACACAGCGATGAGCTTCTCCATAAACGTAGTCTTTCCTGTCCCTGAACGGGCGGCTACAATATTAATTAGCGGTACCTTACTCATCTTACTCTTCCTTTCTACACGCTATCTTTTAGATAAAAAATATGCTCCGGCTTAAGCTGTGCAAACCAAGGAAAAGGTTTTTTCTTAATCCCCCCGTATTTATCCTTGGGGATTATCACCTGAAGAAGACCATCATTTGCCTCTTTCGCTTGCTCTTGGAGTTTCAAATCAAGAATTACGGTGAAAGGAGTCTCTGTCACTTGAGCAACCCAACAGGGATAAGTATTTGGCAAGTTAGATTCTTCCACCAGCTTGATCTGGTGTTCCCTGATCCCCAGGTGTGTAGCTCCTTCAATGTAATTATTCTTTATCTCCAGGTCACAACCCCAGTCGATAGCCCTTATTTTTCCTGATATAACAGGTTCCATCCTGGATATGTTTCTACACCCCGTTAATCTTGCTGCTTTAACTGTTTGAGGGTCAATAAAGACTTGATCCCGGGTTCCATAGGATACTATTTTCCCCCTGTCGATTATCATGATCTTATTACTTACCCTGTAACACTCCTTAAGGTTATGGGTTACGAAGACTACAGCTCCCTTAAAGTCAGCTAAGGTATCCAGTAATTCTTTCTCTAATTGGCTGCGAATATGGTTATCGAGGGCCGAAAATGGTTCATCCAGTAGAAGGCAATCAGGTTCTGTGACTAAAGTCCTCGCCAAAGCAGTCCTTTGTTGTTCACCTCCCGAAATCTGTCGGGGGTATCTGTCCTGAAGAGCCATCAGGCCCATCATTTCCATCTTTTTCTTAACCTTAAATTCTTGTTCTCTTTTAGGTAAGTTTCTTAATCCGAAGGAGATATTTTCTTTGACAGTAAGATTAGCAAAAAGAGCATAGTTCTGAAATAATAATCCGACGTTTCTTTCCTGGACAGGTAGATTTATTCTTTTCTCGGAGTCGAAAAGCACTCTGCCATTTAATACTATTCTTCCTTTATCAGGTTTGACCAGCCCGGCAATACAGCGTAGAGTCATACTCTTACCTGAACCTGAGGCTCCGAGAAATCCAAGAGTTTCTTTACCAATATTTAAGTTAATATTAAGCTTAAAGTCCTTTAATTCCTTATAAATATCAACGATCAGTTCCATTTTAAATCCCCTTATTGACGTTATTGAACCTATTTTGGATCCTAGTCCAATAATTCAAGGCTAAGATTGCAGCGATCGAAATAAAAAGCACAATTCCTACCCAAAGAAAAGCCTTATTCATCTCTCCACTTTCCACAGCGAGGAAAATGGCTAAAGGGATAGTTTGGGTCTTACCCGGAATGTTCCCGGCAAGCATTAAGGTAGCTCCGAACTCACCTAAGGCTCTAGCGAAAGAAAGGATGACACCCGCTCCTATGCCGGGTAAGGAAAGCGGGAGGATGATCCGAAAAAAAATATACCAGTCCGATGCTCCAAGCACTCTGGCGGCATCTATGGAACTGCTATCAATCTGTTCGAAAGCCCCTCTGGTAGTTCGGTACATCAATGGCAAGGCAACCACTGTAGCAGTTATTACGGTAGCCGACCAAGAGAAAACAATGGTTGTCCCTAATTGGTACAGTAATTGTCCGACTAAGCCATTCTTTCCGAAGATGAGCAGCAGGATGAATCCTACGACGGTAGGCGGTAAAACCATAGGCAGGATAACGAGCACATCCACCAAGTCCTTGCCCCTACCTTTTCCAAGATCTCGGCCAAAGACCATCCAGCGGGCCAGAGCAATACCTACTATAATAGTAACTACAGTAGCAGTAGATGCTGTTTTTAAAGATATCCATAAAGGGGAAAGATCAAACTCCATGGACATCTAACCTTTGCTGTGCACATTCCCCGGTTATCCCATGTAATATCTCTATGCCATGTTGCAGGGCGGGCAAGACCACATTCAGGCACTCCCTGACCCCTTTGGGGCTACCGGGAAGATTAATAATGATGGTTTTTCCCCTTATCCCTGCCACAGCACGGGATAACATGGCCATAGGGGTAACCTTGAGGCTTTCCAGGCGCATTGCTTCCGCAAGACCTGGGGCTGTTCTTTCCACCACAGCTAAAGTTGCTTCCGGTGTGACATCCCTAATGGAAAACCCGGTTCCGCCGGTCGTAATGATAATATCAATCCCTAGTTCATCGGCATACTCTATCATCTTTTGTTCAATCATTTTTTGCTCGTCCGGGATGATGACGGAAGCTTTTACTTCCCAGCCCTTTTCTCTAACAATCTGCTGAATAAGAGGACCGCCCTGATCTTCCCTCTCACCTTTCGAGCCTTTATCACTTACTGTTATTACTCCTACCTTGAACATTAGCTTACCCTCCTTAGACCGAGTTTGCTTCATAAATAAACATTATTCTAAATTCAGATGGAGTTTTTCATCCTTTTATTTCTTACCCCGTATATATTCACCACTTTTTCCGCCGGATTTTTTCATTAAACAGATATTACTTATCACCATATCTTTTTCCACAGCCTTACACATGTCATAAATGGTCAGAGCTGCAATCGAAACAGCCGTCAAAGCCTCCATCTCGACCCCTGTTTGGCCGGAGTTTTTTACCCTGGCTTCGATCTCAACCTTACTTTCCGCTTCATTAATGGCGAACGAAATATCCACAGCAGAGAGCATCAAAGGATGGCACATGGGGATAATTTCTGATGTTTTCTTAGCACCCATAATTCCCGCAACCTGAGAAACCGCTAATACATCTCCCTTGGCAAATCCCTTGTCCTTAATTAAGGACAAAGTGTGGGGGTTCATCAGAATCTCCCCCTTAGCTATAGCGACCCTGGTAGTAACATCTTTCGCACTTACATCCACCATGCGTGCTCTGCCCTCCGGATTAAAATGTGTCAGGTTATCCATTTTTTCACCCACCAATTTCATTCATATTCCTGTAAACCAAGGTGGTATCCTTGATACCAATATTATGTTTTGTCGGTTTTGACTTGATTCCTTCAAATATCAATTTATATAATTCATCAGGATGAGCATTAAGCAGATCTATCTCTTGATTAGAATGCAGACAAGATTTTAGTTTACCATCCGGTGTTACCCTAATCCTATTACAATAATTACAGAAATGGCTGCTTAGAGGGCTAATCAGACCAACTTTACCTTTGCCATTAGGCAAGGTATACATTCTGGCTACGGTTCCATGACCTTTAAAAGGTAAGGGAATTAATATTGGCACCTTCTCTAAAACCGTCTCATTAGAAACAAATGAACTTTCGGGCCAAGAACGAGTTTCTCCTAAAGGCATCAATTCTATAAAGCGTACTTCTATATCGTCCTCTAAGGTCAAGTTCACAAAATCCTCAATCTCATCATCGTTAAAACCACCGACCAGCACGGTGTTAAGCTTAATTGGAGTAAGTCCTGCGTCTTTGGCTATCTTTATTCCTTCTAGAACATCATCAAGATTACCACATCTGGTTATCTTGCGATATTTCATTCTGTCGAGGCTGTCTATGCTTATATTAACTCTATTCAGGCCGGCTTTTTTCAGATCTCGGGCATATTTTTTCAGGAGAATACCGTTGGTCGTCAGACTTAAATCCTTCAATCCATCTATTCGTGCAAGGTTTTCTATCAGCTGGACAATCCCTTTTCTGACCAAAGGCTCCCCTCCGGTGATTCTGACCTTATCTATCCCTAATCTTACCGCGGCTTTCACGATATTCTCTATATCCTCCAGCCGTAGAATATCACGATGTTCCTTCTTCTTGACACCCCCGGTAGGCATGCAGTAGGAGCATCTCAGATTACATAGGTTCGTAACGGAGACTCTAAGGTAATTAATTCTCCTCCCGTAATTGTCTAACATTTCTTCTCAACTCCTACCAAAATAACATATTGGATACTTACATACTTCACAGCCCAGACATAATCCACCTTCACCCATTTCAATGAAATCGTCCTTGGTCATTATATCCTCGGCAAAGATCCTAGGGAGTACAACATCCAAAACAGTAGTCTTATAATACATTGCCGCTCCCGGGACACCTACTAAGGCTGTTTTCTTATGATAAGCAAGCATGAACATATTTCCCGGTTGAATCGGAGCACCATAGGTTACTACTTTTGCCCCGCAATTTTTAATTGCTCCGGGTGTTAAATCATCCGGATCTACCGACATCCCTCCAGTCAGGATAATCAAGTCAGCATCCTTTTCTAAAAAAGAAGCTATGGTCTCATTCATTATTGAGGTATCATCCGGGCAGTATACCTGTCCTAGTATCTCGGGAGCATAAGGTTTAAGCTTCTTATTAATAACCGGTCCGAATTTATCCGGTACTCTTCCTTTATATACCTCACTACCGGTGACCATAATCCCAACTTTAAGTCTTTTAAAAGGTTTTACTTCAAAGACAGGACCCCGGGCTCTGCATAATTCCTCAAGTTGCTTAATTTTCTCTTCTTTGATAACCAAGGGAATAATCCTTGCAGCAGCAAGCTTGTCTCCATCTTTTACAGTATAATTATTTGGCCTACAAGTCACGGTAACACTTTCAATGGAATTTATCTCGCGGAGTAAAGGGCTGTTAATTTTGAATAACCCTCTTGTCGTCGCTTGGAGTATGGTCTTGCCTTCCTGGGGTTCAGTATGTACTATGTTGACCCCCTCCACAGCTTTTGCAATTCTAACGGCTGCCTCATCTTCATGAATCTCGCCGGCATTTTCTTCCCAGACAAAAATATGCTCTTTGCCTATTTTCAAGAGTTCTTCAATATCTTCAGTTGTAATGATATGATCCCTACTAAAGGCTCTACCTTTAAATTCTCCGGGAATGACCTTAGTTATATCGTGGCATAGCTTCATTCCGACAGCATCTTGGACCCGAATTTTTTTCATGATTATCCCCCACAACTAATTTTTATTCGTCTATTAGATAAGCGTTAAGCTTAGTTCCCGCTTTCTGAGGTTTACTCCCTTCGGGAATCTCCGCCAGGAGATTACAGCCGATTAAAGAGCGAAGTACCCCATTGCCTTGTTCACCGGTAATTTCCATTAAAGCTGTGCCTTTTTCGATAACCAGCTTGCCCCTTAAGAATCTTCTTCTTGGACTTGCCTTCCGGAAATCGTCCTTGAGGGTAACCTCTGTCTTTATCGGTAAATAATCTGTCCGACCAGCCATCTTTTTGATAAACAGAATCCCAAGCAAATGGAAAATGACCAAAGCTGCTGCGGGATTGCCTGAAAGTGAAAGAATTACCTTTCTATCTTTCACTGCCGCAAGATTAGGTGAGCCAGGCTTGATTTCTATCTTCCAATATAAAGTTTCGGCACCAATATAATCAACTGCTTCTCCAAGTACATCATAGTCGCCTACCGAGACTCCCCCGGTAGTAATAACCATGTCTGCTTGTTGTAAACCATGCTCGATCATCTTTCCAACTTCTTCTATCTTATCCTTAGGAGTAGCTAGAATAATTGGTTCCGCACCTATTCCCCGGCAATATGCCGCTAAAGTATGACTATTACTATTACGAATTTTTCCAGGTCTAAGGGGTTCGGAAATATCCAACAGTTCATCACCAGTGCTGATAATCGCAATCTTGGGACGCTTAAATACCGGTATTTTAATAATCCCTAAGGAAGCCATCAGCCCTAAGATTGGGGGAGTTACTACCGTCCCTCGGGAAGCTATAATC
>CALBJS010000017.1 GCA_937892995.1 uncultured Peptococcaceae bacterium
GGCCAGATAAAGAAAAGGAGCTAAGAAAAACAGGGTATTATTAATTAGGGGTGCTGTGATAAACACACACTCCGTATTTTTTTCCAATTTTAAATGGAAGCTAATTAGTAAGAATATCCCAAAGATCAGAAGTTGAATAAAGAGGGCGGCTAAGGGCAGGAAATATGCTTGAGTGAAGTTCTCTGTATTACTGGCGGCAAGAAAAATCGTTGGCGGTAGGGTAATATTAAGAATTAACCGCGAGAGAATCTGACCGGTATCCTCTGAATAAGAAAAATGAGTCTTGAAGAGATATCCTAGTACAAAAAACAGGGCAAGCGGTAAAATAAGCATAGTGATTTTTTCTCCTAGTAAATGAAATAATTGGTAGAAAATACGGCCTATCATTTTTAGTCTAGGGACATATTATCATGTCTTAGGTATAATTACAGTTTTCTATTTTACATTAGAAAATATTTTTTCAAATAATTTTTAGATTATGCCAAGATTTGCTTTCTTTTCTTGCTTCATCCCTTTAGGGTATAGTATATTATTAAAATAATGGCAATGAAAAAATAAACTTGGTCCAAGAATTTCTCAACTGGGATACGATTTCTTCCGAGGTAGCTAGAACGGCCTTGGTTACGGTGACTTTGAGAAGAGGGAAGTCATAAATAATTATTGAATTTGTGTTATAATGCGATGTGGTAGCATTTTAAATCGGGGTGAAATTGGTGAAATACGAGAAAAAAATATCTAGTGCGGTAATAAAACGTTTACCAAGATATTATAGATATCTCTCAACCTTGCTTCGAATGGGTATCAGTAGAGTTTCCTCCAAGGACTTGGGCAATAGAATGGGGATTAGTTCATCTCAAGTAAGGCAGGATTTTTTTTCTTTCGGCGGTAATGGTCTCCAGGGGTATGGGTATGATGTGGAGTATCTGCATCAAGAAATACGTAGTATTCTTGGCTTAGATACGGCACACTCCATGATAATCATTGGAGCAGGCAGCTTAGGTCACGCTTTGGCTAAGCATACAAACTTTGCAAAAAGCGGGTTTAATATTACGGCTATTTTCGATATCAAGTCTGAACTTCTCGGGGAGAAGATAAATGATCTTGAAATAAGGCATTTGGATAGTTTACCGGAGTTTGTGAGTAAAAACCGTGTAGATATCGCAACTCTTACTGTTCCTGAAAATTGTGCGGGGGAAGTTGCGAAATTCGTTATCGAACTTGGCATAAAAGCTTTATGGAATTTTTCACCAGTCGAAATAATAACGCCAGAAGATGTTTTGATTGAGAATATTCATATTATAGATAGTCTGATCGTGCTAGGATACAACCTAAAAGAAATTCAAACATGATACTATTAGCTGATCGGGACAAAAAAGTAAAATTGAATGAGTGAAAATTATTGATAAACTTATTATGGGGAGCAAGGTTTTCTTTAGAATCCATGCTTCTTTTTTTATTCTAACTAACCTACGACTGAAATATTTTTAAACAAGTATAAAAGTACTAAATTATTAATTTTATTTATTTGTAAACCTTAGTGCAATTCTAAGAGCTTAAAAGTTAAGTTTAATCTTAGATATTGTTAATAATTTAACGGACTTTGCAAAATTATCTTTAAGTTTTACCGATATAGTTGCTAATTTGTCAATAAAATAACTATTCTTGAACTAAGATTTAAAGCATTATAAACTTAATTTAAAGTTGAGCTTCAGGATTTAAGAAAGAGAGAGGAAGACCATGAAAAACGTTGATGTCCAAGATATTATTAACCGGTTCGATAATGATAAGGCTTTATTGCTGCCGTTCTTACTTGCAGTGCAGGATGCCCACCCTCAGAAGTACCTTAGTGAAAAGGCTGTGAACGAGATTGCTCAAACAATGAAGATCTCCCGTAGTAGGGTTTATTCAACAGCATCTTTCTATAGTGAAATATCTCTTAAACCAAGGGGTATACATCTTGTTAGGGTATGTGCGAATTCTCCTTGCGAAAATGCGGGTAAGGCCTTGCTTTTAACTGCTATTGAGCAAGAATTAGGTATAACCGTAGGACAAACAACACTTGATGGTTTATTTACCTTAGAGAGTGTCAGTTGCCTTGGTGCTTGTTATATGTCACCGGCAATGAAGATAGATGACGAGATCTATGGATATCTGACTCCGGGAGAAGTGGTTTCGATCATCCAGAAGCTAAGAAAGGAATATCGAAATGAGCAAATCGCCTAAGAACGATCTTATTTTTAATATTGATTTTGATGAGTATCTCGATCTAGAACAATATCGCGAGCGTGGTGGTTATTCAGCCTTGGCTAAAGCTCTGGCCCACGACCCTAAAATATCTATCCGGGAAATAGTAGATTCCGGTTTGCGGGGGCGGGGAGGAGCCGCTTTTCCGACTGGAAAAAAGATTGAAATGTTACGAAATAATTCAGAAACAGTACGCTATATCATCTGTAATGCGGACGAAGGAGAGCCCGGAACGTTTAAAGATCGTTTCATTATGACTCATATTCCTTTTCAATTACTCGAAGGTCTAACGATTGCCGCTTATCTGGCCGGGGCTTCTAAGGGTTATATTTATGTTCGGCACGAGTATCCTGAAGCCCAAAGAATTTTACGTTCTGGCATCCAAGCTGCTATCGAGGCGGGTCTCCTCGGGAAAAATATTTTAGGTAGTGAGTTTAACCTATCCTTGGAGTTGTTTTCCGGAGCAGGCAGCTATCTTTGCGGTGAGGAAACTGCTTTACTCTCCTCTATTGAAGGCAAAAAAGGCCGTCCCCGTCTCAAACCGCCATATCCTACCCAGGCTGGACTTTGGGGCAAACCGACGCTTATTAATAACGTAGAGACTTTAGCTAATATTCCCAAGATTATCGATAAAGGTGCTTCTTGGTATCGGCAGATTGGTACCGTTGATAGTCCTGGGACTAAGCTGATTTCCCTGTCAGGCGATGTAAAAAACCGTGGACTTCTAGAAGTTCCTTTCGGAGTTACTTTTGCTCAAATAGTTAACGAGTATGGGGGAGGTCCGCCAATAGGAAAGACGATTAAAGCCGTCAATATCGGCGGTGCTTCCGGTGTTCATGTACCGCCTGAAATGCTAAATACGGCTCTTGAATACAAGGCCTGTGCTCAAGCGGGGATTACTATTGGCTCCGGGGCAATTTTCGTACTGGACAATACTCGTTCAATACTTACTAATGTTCAAAATCGGGTAAGATTCTTCTTGCATGAAAGCTGTGGAAAGTGCACCCCCTGCAGAGAGGGCTTACGTCAGGCTAATAATATTATTGATAAACTGCTAAGGGGAGAAGCCGGGGTTAAGGATGTGGATACCCTGGAACGTTATACCCGAGCCATAGTGAATGCCTCATTTTGTGGTTTGGGTCAAGCCGCAGGAAATAGCCTAAGCTCCTCTTTGACTTATTATAGGGAAGAATATTTAGCTTATTGCCGTGAAAACCGTGAATTGAACAGTAAGGAGGAGACGGCATAATGGATAGTGTGGATATTATTCTTAATGGTAAAAAGGTAGCAGTTCAAGCAAATAGTACGATTTTAAATGCCGCTAAACAACATGGTATTGATCTTCCCACCCTTTGCTATCATCCTGATCAGCGGGTTAAGGCCAACTGTAGAGTTTGTGTTGTCGAAGTCGAAGGAGTTAAAAATCTAGTTCCATCTTGCTCTACCCGGGTTAGCGAAGGGATGAAAATTACTACTAATTCGCCAAGGGTCAGAGAAACCGTGCGTACTATTTTGGAACTAATCTTTGCCGATCACCCCCAGGAATGCCTGACCTGCATCCGTAATGGGAACTGTGAGTTAAGGCAGTTAGCGGCTAAATATGGGGTAAGAGATATTAAAGGAGAAAAGGGGAGCAACAGTTTACCGCTGGACTTCTCCACCTCTTGCTTGGTGAGGAATCCTAATAAGTGTATTAAGTGTGGTCGTTGTGCTGAAGTATGTCATCATACTCAAGAGGTTGGCATCCTCTACAGTCATAATCGCGGCACAGATATTTGTATTGCCCCGGAATACGGTAAACAATTAGCCGAGGTTGCCTGTGTTTTGTGTGGACAGTGTGCTTTAGTGTGCCCTGTTAGTGCTATTCATGAAAAAGATGATACTGATCCTGTCTGGGATGCTCTTGCTAATCCTCAAAAACATGTGATCGTGCAAGTAGCACCCTCCGTCAGAGTTTCGATCGCCGAAGAATTCGGCCTGCCCCCCGGAGAAATTGCTACCGGCAAATTGGTGGCTGTCTTACGCAAGTTAGGATTTGATCGAGTTTTTGATACGGATTTTTCTGCCGATCTAACAATTATCGAAGAAGGACATGAGTTGTTACAGCGTATCCAAAATGGAAAGACGTTGCCCATGATTACTTCCTGCAGCCCTGGCTGGATAAAATATGTAGAACATTATTATCCCGAATTATTGCCCCATGTCTCTACTTGCAAATCCCCTCAGCAAATGTTTGGAGCTTTAGCAAAGACGTATTATGCTCAAACAAGTTTGTTGGCACCGGAAGATATTTTTGTGGTCTCGATCATGCCCTGTACCGCTAAAAAATTCGAAGCCCAGCGCCCCGAAATGAATGCTAGTGGTTATCAGGATGTCGATGTTGTTTTGACAAGCCGAGAACTGGGAAGAATGTTGCGGCATGAAGGTCTGGATTTTCAGATGCTGGAGGAGAGTGAGTTTGATTCACCTTTGGGAATTTCCAGTGGAGCGGGAGCAATATTTGGGGCTACGGGCGGGGTTATGGAAGCAGCTCTACGTACCCTATCGGAAATAGAGACAGGTGAAACTTTAAAAGACTT
>CALBJS010000018.1 GCA_937892995.1 uncultured Peptococcaceae bacterium
AGCCCGTTGACCTGCACCGGTGTGGAACGTTGAGTTGTTGTTCCGTCGCCAACCTAGCCGTATGAATTACTTCCCCAAGCCCAGACTGTCCCGTCTTCTTTCAGTGCAACCGAATGTCCTCTTCCTGCCGCGACCGCCACAACGCCGGTCAGCCCACTAACCCGTACCGGTACGTTACTATAGATATATGTACCGTCACCCAGCTGGCCATCTCCATTGACGCCCCATGACCAGACCGTGCCGTCATCCTTCAAAGCAATATTATGATCATGGCCTCCGGCGATTGCGACGACGTCACTAAGCCCGCTGACCCGTACTGGGAAATAGCTGATAGTTGTTGATCCATCGCCGAGCTGGCCGTAATAATTATTACCCCATGCCCGGACAGTTCCATCTCCCTTTAGGAAAAGGCTATGTCCGTAGCCGCAAGCCACTTTCGGCTCAACTAAATTAGCGTTCGGGAGCGGAATACGGTTAATTGTTAGATTGGATGCTGCTCCCGTCACTACCAGCGGATTAGGAGAAAAACCCCAGTTATCCTGGATAAAGTGCAGCTCATTGGTTCCAAATAGGCCATCAATTGTAAACTCACCGTTACTCCCCGTAGTTGCTGTTTGTCCGCTGGCAAAGGCAAAAACGCTGACCCCGCTTATTCCTAATCCTGAGCTCAAATGTACGACGCGCCCTGAAACCTGATAAGTCTCCGCCGGTGGTTCAAGTATCGTTCCTTTGACTACGAGGTTGGCATTTGCGGCAGATACATTTACGGGGTCAAAGCCATACTTCTGTTTAAAAAACATTATTTTTACTTGCCCCGAAAGACCTGTCAGCGCATATTTCCCGTCAGCCCCGCTTTCGATTATGCACGCAACCGTGAGTCAGTAGAGCCAAATGTCTTCACTTCAAGTTCTCCCCCCTGCAAGATAGCCTGATTAGCTTTGATTAATTTTCGGTTTATTTTCCGTCTTACCTTCCTATTCTTTATCTTCTAATTAATTTATTTTTAATAATTACCAACCACCCGCCGCAGCAAAAACGCCCGCAAAGATGGGCCACCCATCCTTCCGGGCGTTAATGCTCTTATAGGCACAAATAGGTTTTGCCAAGTGGCCGTCGGGGCGATCCCCATCCCCCACGTCGGAACCGTCCCCATGTGCCAGACTTCTGTCTAAAAAGTCACTGCTACCGGCGTGTTTGTATTATCGTAATTGCCTACTCCCAACTCACCGTAGCCGTTCTGCCCCCACGCCCAAACACTGCCGTCATCTTTTAACGCGAGGCTATGCATGCTGCCTGCGGCAATGGCGACTATATTACTTAACCCACTAACCTGGACCGGTACTTTACTGGTTGCATTTGATCCATTACCAAGCTGGCCGTAAAGATTGAATCCCCAAGTCCAAACGCTGCCGTCGGCTTTTAGTGCAATAGTATGGCGTTCACCGCCGGCAATGGCGACTACATTATTCAAGCCGTTAACCTGCTTTGGCACATAACTTGGCATAGTTGTCCCATCGCCAAGTTGGCCCCAGGAATTATCTCCCCACACCCAGACATTGCCATCTGCCTTTAAAGCAAGCGAATGGTGCATCCCACCGCTAATTGCGATCACGTTGCTCAGCCCGTCAACCTGCTCCGGCAGATTACTATCCGTACCTGTCCCGTTACCAAGCTGGTAATAGCTATTACTCCCCCATACCCATACAGTTTTATCCGCCTTCAATGCCATACTATGGTTCTTGCCGCCGGCAATTGCAACAACGCCGGTCAACCCGCTTGCCTGCACAGGTATGTTACTGTCAGTATTTGTTCCATTGCCAAGCTGGCCGAACAAATTAGACAGTCCCATCGTCTTTCAATGCCATATTATGAAATCGGCCTGCGTCGACTGTCATCGTGTTACTTAAACCGAGAGCCCGCCCTGGAAGATTACTGCCTGTGGTTGTCCCGTTACCAAGCTGGCCGTAGCTATTGTAGCCCCAGGTCCAGACACTCCCGTCACCTTTCAGCATCAGGGTAGAGCCCCAGCCACCGGCTATTTTGGGCTCGACAATGTTAAGTGCCTGTGGAATGCGCCTGATTTCCAGCTCTTTTTCTTCCCCCGTTACCTCCAGCCGGTTCGGCGAAAAACTCCACCCTTCCTGGAAAAAGTACAGGCTTGCCGTGCCAGAAAGCCCGGAGATTGTAAAGGTGCCGCTCTGATCTGTAATAGTGGCCTGCCCGTTGGAAATGGCGAAAACATTTACATTGCGTATACCGACACCGGTATCAGCGTGAATAACGCGCCCGGATACCTGATAAGTTTCTGTCGGGGGTTCCAAAAGGGTTCCTATAATTACCATGTTTTGGTTTTCCGCAGATACACTGATGGGGTCAAAACGATAATCCTGTTTGAAAAGCATAATAGACACTTTTCCAGAAACACCGGTCAGAGCATATTTACCATCTGCACTGCTCTGCGTAATCAGGCCACTGTCGGTAAAGATCATTACTTCCGGAATGCCTGCATTCGTGATACTGTCAACAATCTTGCCGGCAACGTTATAGTCTTTTCCCCACAGCCAGCCAAAGCGAAGGAAACCGCCAAAATTATCGTGATGAAAACAGGGAACTTCAGTCTTTTAAAAATCATCATCTGGTCATCCCCCTTATATCATCTTTTACCAAAACTTACAAGATTGGTCCTTTTTGCACTATATGCGGGAAGAGAAATTCTATCCGCTTTTTCCTTTTCCTGCTGCATATTTAAATTCTGAGTAAATATTCAGGACCCACTGCGGTCGGAAAGCAAAACTCCCGGAAACTGAAGCGTTCATCAGCTTTCCGGGAGTTCACAGAACAGCACAGGAGAACCGTCCCCTTGTGTTATTTTTTTGCCAGGCCGAAGTCTCCCAGGGCTTTGCCGATTGACCAGTAGCGGCC
>CALBJS010000019.1 GCA_937892995.1 uncultured Peptococcaceae bacterium
GGCCTGAATATCGAACTCAGTTTGAAAATAGTTGACGCTGATCCGCAGAGCTCCCTGTTTGATTGTTCCCGCTGTTTGATGAGCTAAAGGTGCACAATGAAGTCCGGCTCGGGTTACAATATCGTAGCGTTGATCCAATTCAAAAGATACTTTATCTGGAGTAGTATTTTGGAATACGCAGGAGACGAGACCTACTCGTTTAGTAGGATTTTGTGGCCCCAGAATTACAATTTCCGGAATACTTTTTAATCCTTCTAAGAGACTCGTCATTAACTGAATCTCATGAGTTCTGATTTTTTCCAGAGTTTCTTGGAGAATAAATTCGATGCCAGCCCCTAAGGCTGCGATTGCCGGGACATTGCGAGTTCCGCTTTCCATGCCTTCCGGCCAGATTTTGGGCTGATGTAGATCGAGAGAGTGAGCACCGGTACCACCGTAAATTAGAGGACGTAGCTTAATTCCTGGTTTTAGATAGAAACCGCCAACTCCTTGAGGCCCCATCAAACTTTTATGCCCTGTAAATGCTAAAAAGTCAATCTGTTGATCATTAACATCTATAGGAACCGTTCCTGCAGTTTGAGCTATATCCACCATAAATAAGGAATGATGCTGTTTAGCTAGCTGACCGAGCTCCTTGATGGGTAGGATATTTCCTAGAACATTAGAGGCATGGACAACACAAAGGAGTTTAGTATTAGGCTCAAAAGAAGATTCCACCGTTGCTATGTCCATCTCTCCTTCACAGCTACAGGGCACTAGCGAATAAGTTATTCCTTTTTCTTTCAGATATTCCAGAGGTCGAACGACGGCATTATGTTCTATGGAACTAATCAGAACGTGATCTCCTGGATTAAGCAATCCTTGTAGTCCTATGTTAATTGATTCCGTCACATTTTGGGTGAAAACGATTCGCTCACTCTGTCGAATTCCGAAAAATCTGCTTAGGATTTCTCGAGTATGCAAAAGCACTCGACTAGCTCGTAACGATGATTGATTCACTCCCCTGCCTGCATTGCCACCTTGTCGAAAAAAACGGTCATGGGTTTCATAGACCACTTCCGGTTTCGGCCAGGAGGTTGCAGCATTATCAAAATAAAGCAAACTAGTTGTCTCCTTTGTTCTATCTTATGCAGATTTTTGTCATACTTTTTATCCTTCTTTTTTGCATTAACATTAACATTTTAGCACATAGCCTTTTACATTGCATAATTTTTATACAGGATGAATCTCTTGCTGGGGGAATTAGGAATTCTACATTATTTTGTTTTTTACTGCTCATGGAAAGGAAAATATAAAATTTTGGGGAATAGTTTAAGAATAGAACAACAAACTGCAAAGGGTAAAAATTAAAGTGCAACGCTTTTGAAAGTTTATAACGAGTCCTAATATATAAGAATTTTAAGGTAAAACCTAAGGGAGTGGGCTTCATGACTAATAAAAAAGTAATTTATCTGGTGATTGTGATTCTGTTTATAGTTGGTGTAGGATTTACAACGGTAATAACACTAGGACAAAAATCGGGAAAGGATGGAAAACCATCGTCAAAACAAGCAATGGAGAATACGTCCGAGACCGCCAAAGTATTGCCATCACCAGACAATAAATATACTGCCTTTATTATCGGAGACAAGGAACAAAGCCTTTATGTAGGACAGGATAAGAATTTAACTAAGGCTAAAAAAGTTCATACCGGTTTGAAAGATTATACAAATTTAAGTTGGACTCCTGATTCTCAATACCTTTTTGTTGGCAGCACAGAAAGCTGCAGTGGAGTGATTTTAAAATCCCAAGATCTGATTGCTAGGTTTTCCATAGATGGATATGTATCCGGCCCCTATTGGGGACCGGAAGGGGACAAGGTCTGTTTTACAGTTAAAAATAGTATTAGGAAAAAAAGCGGTCTTTCTGAAGAAACTACAGATATACTTGTCATAAATCTTAATAAAGAGCTTGAAGGGGTACTTTTTGCCCGGGGAACTTTGGACTATTATTATAAAGTAGATAGTTGGGAAAAAGACGGAAGAATAAGGTATAAAAAGGTTTCCAGTAGAGGTGATAAGCTAATCGAACAGCTTTCTTCCGAATTCGCCCATCACTTATATTCAATAGATATTGATAGTCAGGAGCAACAGAAGCTGGCTGCTATTAAAGATCTGGAATATCTTCACTTTAGTCCTTCACCTGATCGGGAATGGTTATCTATGGTTAAGGTTACTGCTAGGGAGGGAGAAGCAGAAGAGGGGACTCCTTTCTTTTATAATGTGGAGAGCGGCAAGATGATAAATCTTAAGAAAGAATATAATACATGGGCTTGGGATGCCAAATGGTTTAAAGATTCTTCTAAGATCATGTTCGATGAAAGAACCGTCTATGATGTCAATAAAGAAGAGATTATTTCTTATGATATAGCTGAGGATATTGTCCTTTCAGGTGGAGAGCCCTCTCCTGATGGGAGTAAAATTGCTGTCTTTGCGTGTCAACATGTTGCTGAAACAGGAAGCCAAGGGAAACCGCTAATTTTATACTTATTAGATAGCGATAAAAAGAATATCGTGAAAAAGATTGAAACTTCGTTGCTCCCTTTCTTTGAGGATAATCACCAAAGCCCCATTCCGATAAGATGCACTTGGGTTGATAACCAAAACCTTATCGTGGAATCCTGGGTACAGGAGGAATATAGTATTTCTTCCTTATGGAAGATAAATATTACGAATGGTTCAGTGAAGAAGTTTAGTGATGTTGGCCAAAACCCTATAGCTTCCCCTGATGGACAAAAAGTTGTGTATTTGACCGAAAAGCACTCTGAAGATGACAACAAACAGAATCCGAATACGATATTGAAGATCACATCTCGGAATGGAACTTTAATAAATACCTTCGACATGCAAGATAATGGATTCTATGCTTTTGCCGGTAAGATGTTCTGGGACAGCTCTTCAAATGTGATTCTAGCAACAGCTTATAAATATGAAGAAGGGGTAGCCAATAAATATTTGGTTTATTGGGATATTAAAGCTAATGAGCTGAAAGAAATAAGGGTTGAGCAATCCATCAATCCTCTCTATATTGAAAATGGGAAAATAGTATGTGTAGATGAATTTGAGTATGATTGATTTGGAGATAGTATGAAAATATTAGACAATCTAGATAATCGTTATCAGGCCCTACAAGAAATTGTAAAAAAAGAGCTTTCCTATGCAGCTCACGATCTAGACCATATCCTGCGGGTTTATAATTTATGTATGCTTCTTGCCGAGGAAGAAAGGGATGTGGATTTGGAAGTCTTAATTCCTGCAGCCTTGCTCCATGATATAGCTCGCAGGGATGAGGATGAGGATATTACGGGCGAGATTGACCATGCTGTCCTAGGAGCGGAGATGGCGGGACGTATTCTTCACGACTTAGATTATGATCCCGAGATAATAGTCAGAATAAAGGATTGCATTAAAGCTCATCGTTTTCGAAGTGGCTTTACTCCCGATACTATAGAAGCTAAGATTCTTTTCGATGCAGATAAACTAGATGTACTTGGTGCGGTCGGTATAGCTCGTTCCTTTATGCTTGCCGGAGAGCATGGGGAAAAAATGCATAATGATATCCCCCTGGATGAATATTTGGAAGAAAACGTAGGACCAAATGGCAGAATAAAAGATGCCTCTAAACATACTGCCAATTTAGAATTCGAACTTAAGCTTAAGAAAATACCGGAAAGACTTTTTACGGACAAGGCTAAACAAATAGCTGCCCATAGAATTCAGTATATGGAAACATTTTTTAAAATTTTAGTGGGGGAAGTAAATGGGCAAAGATAGATTGAGCACTCAATTTTCCCACCCCATTTAAGGGACTAAAACCTTACAAATTCTAGTCTCTTAAGTTTTGACCCTGCATTTTGAGGCGTTTTATAGATGACAAATGTAAAATGTGACTTAGTACATCCAAACGGTGTTATTGGTGATAAATAAATACATTTTGACAGAATATTTAATTAATGCACATGTCCGAAAACAGCTAGTCAACATCCTCTTTTAGTGCTATTCTAAACAAAAGGGTGAAGTAATGTGATAAAAGAACGTCAGCAGTCAGCCTATTAACCTTGACAAAACTGCATGCTATGCGGCATTAAAAGCCCACGACGCACGCTTCGATGGTCACTTTTTTGTAGGTGTATCTTCCACAAGAATTTATTGTCGTCCGATTTGCCGTGTCAAATTGCCCAAAGAAGAAAATGGCACCTTTTTCCCGAGTGCTCCGGCTGCCGAAGTCGCTGGGTATAGGCCATGCCGCTGCTGCCGACCCGAATTAGCGCCAGGCTTGTCCTTCGTGGACAGCATTTCACACC